>DAAL01000252.1 GCA_001701065.1 Bacteroidales bacterium GP4 | reverse complement strand
CCGAAAGATGGTCTGACTGTCAAAACAGGAGTCGATCAGGGTGTTTACACAATCTCGGTTGAAGGCGAAGTTGCCGATGATGTTGAAGAGGTGACAGTCAGTGTTGCTGTTCCCGAAGGCTGGACCGGCTTTGTCGGTGGTGTTGAGGGAGATGTTGAAAATCCCGGCATTGAACCCCTCCGCATCAAGGCATCTGCTGAAGAGGAAGAAACAGAATGGGCTCCCCTTGAAGAAATGGTTAACTATGGCTTTAAACAAGGCAACACCCTTACCTTCAAGGTTACAGGTGAAGAGCAGTTGGGTCAATTCTATCTCTATCTTGAAGATAAGGTTGTTGTAAGCAATCATATCGCAGTTGAGGTAATGGTTTCTAATGACAACTCCAGCGGCATTTCTTTGGTAAATCCGGATGCAAATGTTCGCTATTATGATCTTTTCGGTTCCGAGGTGGTCAATCCAGCCAAAGGCATTTACGTTAAAGTGGCCAATGGAAAGGCATCCAAGGTCATAATCAAATAAGATTCAATATCTGACGTTACTTAATTGAGGGGTCGCTTGAAAATGGAAGTTTTGACTCGGCCCCTCATTATGATTATAAAATGATACCTATGAAAAAATTTTTACTATCGGCTTTACTGTTGTCGCAGGTTGCCGGAATGGCAATTGCCAACGAGCACACGCTGAAGTTTGACGGCGACAATGATCTTTATGGGTGGGCACGCCAGACCACTACGGATGTGAATGCGTTGGAGTTTGTGCCGGAATTCTCGTTCAAGGAGGCCGGCATCGATGTTTCGATAAAAAACGCGGCTGAGACCGGCAAGGGTTTTGCTCTTGTCAACGCCGGAGGTACGGATGCCGGAATACTCGTCTATTCCGGTATAGCAAACGACTCTTCTATGGATCCGGTTGTCACTCTGACAGTACCGGGAGGAAAGATAACATCAGCAAAACTCTATCTGTCGGGAAGCCAAAAAGGGGCCGCCCTTTCTTTGCTCAGTGTATTTTTCAATGATGAAGAGATGGATGGTGAAAGAGATGGCTCGTTGTTTCATTGGGTGTGGAATAATGAAGAAGGTGCTGAAACGCTCGCCATAAAATGGGAAAACAGATATTACACCCGCTATATTCATTCGATAGAGGTTACATATACCGAAGACCTCGGAGGTAAGCAGGAATGTGGCCTGAAGTTCAATGAACAATCTGCCACTGCTTTCCTCGGTGAAGCGTTTACATCACCGACGCTTGAAAATCCGAATGGTCTGTCGCTTACGTGGTCAAGTTCAGACGAGTCGGTAGCCACTGTCGACAAGGATGGCAAAGTAACCACTGTAGGAGCCGGCAAAACCGTCATTACGGTTGCCACTGAAGGAAACGATGCGTACGCTGCCGGCAACACTTCATATACTCTTCAGGTTATCCCTGTAGCCACCAACCTTAAGGAGATGCTTACGTTTGCTCCCAACGTATATGACCAGGTTAAAGTAAATTTCCCGCTTACCGTCACCTATGCCAAAGGGAACTATGCTTTTGTGCTTGATGCAGAAGGGAACGCCGGCGACATTTGCAATATCAAGAACATCAACTCCTCTTCGCTGACTGTAACAACAATCTATCATAAGGGAGATGTGATTCCTGCCGGTTGGTTAGCAACTAACGCCACAATGTATGAAAGTGTAATCTGGGAAGGTATTCCTGATGATGTCGTCGACAAAGTGGAGGTGACATATCCTGTTGTCACTTCTGTGACACCTGCCGATGCCGACCGCGTAGTGGTGCTTAAGCAGGTCACTTTCGCAATGCCGACTGCTTCGGGCAACACCAAGGCCTACGGAACCACTCCTGACGGAACGAGATACGAATTCCAGGATACATACGGAGCGGCTACATATCCCGAAGGCACTTACGATGTTACTTGCGTAGTGAGATACTCAAAACGCGGTTCAACGGAATATTTCTATCTCGCACCGCTTGCCTACACGGTTAGCAGTTCTGTATCAATCGAAATGATTGAAACCGAGAACGCTACGCCGCGTTATTACAATCTTGATGGAACAGAGGTTGCCAATCCTCACAACAACATCTATATCAAAGTTTCTGACGGCAAAGCCCGGAAAGTAGTAGTGAAATAAATCAACACAATCCTCATATTTGAAACAGGCCGGGTTTCCCTCGGCCTGTTTCCATTTACTGCGGTATGCAAAGGGAAGATTTTCTCCATTTAGAGTTAGAGTAAAATTAACTCAATTTAACAAAGTGAAATACATCAAAAACACAAAGTGAAATGTATCAAAAACACAAAGTGAAATGTATCAAAAACACAAAAATAGTTGGTGGTATGAGATTTAAAGACTAAATTTGCAGTTAGTTATGAAAGAAGTAAGATATTTGAATAGAATCGCTGATAAGATTCTTGATTTGAGGCTTGAGGCTTTCGGTGCTGTGCAGATTGCCGGACCTAAATGGTGCGGCAAAACTACTACTGCTGAACGCAGGGCAGAGAGTGTCATAAAGATGCAGGATCCGGATAGACGCGAGGGTTATCTGGCTACAGCACGAACAAAACCGTCATTGTTGCTCAAAGGTGCCACCCCTCGACTTATTGATGAATGGCAGGTGGCTCCTGTGATTTGGGATGCTGTGCGCCATGCCGTCGATGAACGTAGAAAAAAAGGTCAATTTATTCTGACAGGCTCTACAGTGATTGACGATGATGAAATTATGCACACCGGTACAGGGCGTATTACAAGGATGGCAATGTATCCAATGAGCCTATTCGAGTCTCTGGAATCAAACGGTTCTATCTCCTTGCGAAAACTCTTTGATGAACCAGATTATGATATAGACGGAGAAATGTCTCAATTATCCATTGAGCAATTGATTTTTGCCGCTTGCCGTGGAGGTTGGCCCGCTTCTCTTGATGAGATGAGTGTAAATGCGAAACTGCTCATCGCAAAGGATTATGTTGACGAAATCTGTAATAAGGATATATCAAGAGTAGATAAAACCCGTAGAAATCCTACTTTGGCAAGGTTGATTCTACGTACATACGCTCGAAACATCTGTACGCTTGCAAAGAAAACCTCAATGCTTGCCGACGTATCAGAAGAAAAGGAAGGAACAACTATGCCTACGTTTGATGATTATGTTGACGCGTTGGAAAAACTCTTTGTTATTGATGATATAGAGGCATGGTCTCCTGCTATTCGTTCCAAGTCAGTTATCCGAACCGGGAAGAAGAGATGTTTTGTGGATCCGTCTATCGCTGTAGCGGCGTTAGGAGCCTCCCCCGAGAGTCTGGAACTTGATTTGAACACCTTCGGATTCATATTCGAGTGTCTCTGTTTTCGTGATCTCCGTGCATGCTCACAGGCTTTAGGTGGACGTTTGTCATATTATCATGATCGGCTCGGACTTGAAGCAGATGCTGTTCTCCATCTTGATGACGGTCGATATGCATTGATAGAATGTAAACTTGGGAGTCGTGATATCGAGGATGGCGCAAAGCATTTACTTGAAATCAAGCGCCTTATAACAGAGAAGAACAAGACAGAAAAGCAAATACGACTTCGCGAACCTGATTTACTCATCGTCCTGACAGGTGGTGAAATGGCATACACACGTGACGACGGAGTGAAAATAATTCCCATCGGATGTTTGAGAGATTAGTTTTGGTTTAATTCCATATAGTGCAGTTTGGGTGGGCGATTTACAGTAAAATAGTGCAGTTTGGAGGTGGGATTTACAGTAAAATAGTGCAGTTTGGCTGGTATTACGCACCGAGGCTGTGCAACCCCTCCGGGGTTGATTTTGATTGATGTTGATGCCGGGCACAATC
>DAAL01000048.1 GCA_001701065.1 Bacteroidales bacterium GP4 | reverse complement strand
AATCTGTAATCTATGGCTGCATACAACTCGGATCTTTTGACGTGTGTGTCGTGGCTTTGTGCTGAACTCGCACTGAAGTAGCGATCCTCTATATAGTAATGAACGTTGTCAGGGTTTGAACCCCTTGTGGAGGAGTCGTAAGGCCATATTCCTTCGGAATTGAAGTCGAGTCCTTGTACACCGTCATAGTCGTAACGGCGCACAACCATGATTTTACCGCGTACTTCACTAAGCATGGGCATATAATTACCGAGCCAAAAATATGATGCAAGATCCGGATTATTTTTGCGATAATCGTCAAATTTTTTGCCGAAATCAGAGGGTCCCGAGAGTTCAAAAATAACTGTTTCCGAGGGATTCTTTTTGAGGAAATCACATGTGGCGCTTACAGTCTCGTGGAAAGACACATTGCATGGTATACCCCCATGCTCCAGATTCATCGACCCATTAATGCGCAGATCCATATAACGGATACCGAATTGCAGCTGTTGTGTAATGTTCATGTTCTGACATTTGGAGTACCCGAAGTTTACGGGTTCAAGGGCATAAGTGCCGGTATCGTGGGTTCCGGGAATTGATAAAAATTCGATGCCTCGATTATCGGGAATTTTTTCCATCCATGCTTCGTTTGCCGGCTCAAATCTCACATGGAAAGTTTTCGATGTGGCTTCGGGATCGGTGAGGTAATAGTTGTGCTTGCTATTGGATAAATTGATGAAGTCACCGTCTTTAACTTTTAGAGCCACATGACTCTTACCTTCGTATATTCCGAAGGACACCGAAGGGTCGGATATTCTTACCTTGTATCTCGCCGAAGTGGAAGGAAGCACAAAGTCAAGACTGGCACGGCGGCTCTGTCCCGATAAGTGCCGTCCCGGCGAACTTACGAATAGATAGCCGTCATCAGGGTAGAACGCCTTGAACATTACGCAGAATGAACCTGTGGCTCCTGAAGGGTCAGCGATATAGAAATTGCTCTCATTGCGGTAAGGAAGAATGGCGCCGTTGTACACATCGTCGTTCCACACCTCATCTTTGCCCGATTTGTCTATTTGAAGCTTAAATCTCACATTGTCGTCGGGACAATACACCAACATGAACTGCGGCGCCCCCCTGGAGCTCGACGCAAGAAAGCTGGTGGAAAAATTGTTGCTTGAGCGGTGCTTCTCCCCTTTCTTGGGTCCTTTATCGGAATCGACTGTTATGGTATAACCAGTAAAGTATCCCCGGGTCGAGGTATGTGTAAAATTTATTTCTCCCGAGCTTGGCGAGGGGTCATCATTGTCATCGGAACAGCCCTGTAGCCCGATAACGCAGCCAAAGAGGGCTGCGGTGATAAAAAGTAAATAAGTAAATTTGAGTTTCATTTCTGTTTTTGTTTATAGTTCAGGCTCAAAGTTAGTTAATATGCATTTCTTTAGTTGGTTTTCGGATAGGGCATGATGTAGGCGTCCTCTATACAGTTGAGGTTGATGAGATTCTCTACGTTATGGTAGGGATCGTCATGACCATGCTTATTATAGAAATCCAGCATCACAATACCCAATTTGACATGCGCTTTGTGATGGCGGCTGCCGTCGATGATTCCACTCAGATAGTCGTGCACTGCGGTGGACATCTCAGGATCAACCTCAAGAATAGGACCTCCTCCCCATGCATAATCCCAAGGTGTGTGAGTGCCACGACCGGCGACACTGGCATAGGTTATGAACAGGCAATCCTTATATTTGCTGTCATCGCTATTTGCCTTATCAAACATATCTTTCATCAGTCGCTCTTTCTCTTTGGTGTCATGTATGGCTTCTGAAGAGCTATAATAGCGGTCTTCTATCATATAGTGGTTACCTTTTACCGTGTATTCGCCGACTCCGTCACTTGGCCAATCAGTGAGGTCTATACCACCTTCACCGATATTGGAGTTGGTTGACGTCCAGTCAAACCGTCGCATCACCACGATTTTTCCTCTTGCTTCTCCAATAGTTGGAACCGTACTTTTCATAAGGAAATAGCTGGGATCAATCTCATCTTTGAAAAAATTAGTTACTTTCTCCGGGGCGTTGTCGCCATGTGGAGACAGAAGCATGATGATGGTTTCGGAGGAGAACTCATCGAGGAAGTCGGTGAAATATTTGATGCACTCCTTGAAAGTAGTGTGGCAATCAGTGGTATTATGACAAAGGTGCATACTCTCATTCACACGAATGTCAAACATTCTGATGCCCGCTTCAAGTTGAACGGGAATTTCGAAATTCTGACATTTGGATATCCCTTCACCCACTGTGCCGGTTGCCGCATCGTGAGTACCCGGAATAGTGAGGCTATAGAGCGGAACATTGTTCGACAGAGTATTCATCCAGGGTGTCACGACCCGTTTAAAGGTGATTCCATACGATTGATCCATTCCTTGCGAATTAGCAATATACAATTTATCGGCAGTGGACCCATTGAGATATGTCCCGTTTTTCACCTCAGAGAGAAGATGATGGTCAGACCCTCCACTAACGTCTTCCCATATCTCAAACTTGGCGGCTGACGGACATTCCACTTTGTACACACCATGACGAAGCGCGAAGTTTGCGCTCGCCCGATGGTCCTGTCCTGGCATCTTGTCGGCGGCACTCGAAACATAAGTGTTTTTCTCGTCTTTATTAATCATAGTGTAGGAAATTGTGAAATATTCCTCACTTGAGCCCTTGGGATCGGAAATATATAGTCTGTCGGTATCTTTCGCTGACCCTATTTCGGTAATCGACCCGTTCTGCAGGCGGTCTGCATATGTACCATCTGTTCCCTTTTTGTCAATCTGCACCTTAAAAGATACTCCTTCGGGACATGACCAAAGTATATGAGTTGCCGATACCATATTCTTTGTAGAGAAGTTGTCGCTTGACCGATGTGTCTGACCGCTCTTGGGCTTGTTGCGACTTGTCACGCTACGGATGGAATCATTTTCCTGTGATCCCCCCAGTACCGGAAGAGAGGGTTCATCGGAATCACTATCAGAGCATGCGGAAAATGAAAATAGCACACACACCATGGAAAGTGCTATGAAAAGTTTAAATTGTTTCATGTTTATAAAACGATTGGTTATTAAGATTTTTTTGTAATTGCACAAAGATACCCTACATAACGGCACTCCATGTCCCAAATCCGGAAAAAAGCATGTCAAAAACGTAAACTGTTAGCGGTTAGCGTCTTGTTCACGTGACAGCCGCTTGTATTCTGACGGCGACATTCCGTATTTTCCTCTAAACAAACGAGTGAATGTGTTGCGTGAATTGAATCCCGACCGCGTTTCCACCTCCCCGATAGTCATCGACGGATTAGCAGCCAGGAGCACCGCAGCATGGCGAAGACGATAGTCATTTATAAAATCATTTATCGTTAAACCGGTGTGCTGCTTTATAGCATTGGACAGATAGAGGGTGTTGGAGCCGATCGCGTTGGACAGAGCTTCCCGGTTAAGAGAAGGGTCTTTGTACACTTGATCGTTAGTCATAAGCAAGCATACCTTTTGATATATCTCCTCATCTCTGTCAGCGGAAGCCGGAGAAGGCTCATCCGTCGAAGGAGCGGTTTCTTTCGACTTGTATTCGGCGCGATTGATTTTCTGTATGGCATTATATAGCACACGGTTCTTCTTTCTCAGGCTATGCTGGTACACAAGCAGGATAGCCAAGGCAAGTAAAAGCAACGCCAGAATCACGATGGAATAAAACAACTTGGCATGAGCGGCATCAGCTTTTACGGTGAGAGAGTCGACCTCATAGATAGTGCGCAGCTCGTCGAGCCTATAGGCAAGCTCCTCATTCCTGATTTTATCTTTCATCTCCGAAAGCTCACGCATCGTCTCAGCCGCTTCTTTAAAACGTCCTGCCTTGAAAAGCACCTCTGCCAAGTGAGTTCTCACTGTAGCCGCACTTACCGAATCACCCACGCTCTCTATCAGTTCAAGGTTTCTATGGTCAGTGTCAATAGCCTTGTCATACATTCCGGCAGCGTCATAGTAGCGGCTTTCCACTTGCATAAGACGGTATTGAGTCGATGCCGAACGACCTGCGGCATACTTCTGTGCCTTCCGCAAGTATTCACCGGCCTTTTCCAGATTGCCGCTTCCCATTTCAGCAAGACAGAAAGCAAGGGTGTTGTACATACGCCGACCACCAAATTCCGGTATATATCCCTGCGCATAAGCCTTCTCCAGATAGTCATCAATCACTTTTTTCCAGTCCTGCGCCTTCTTGCGCATTTCATCGTAACGTCCCAGCGCGTCAAGGCTTGAAGTGAGATGATTGTAAGCCGACAAAAACACCGTTATGTCACCTTCACTTGACAGCCTGCTTATGCTTTCCTCAAATGACTTCACTGCTTCCTCCGAACGCCCCATGCTCTGTGATATCATCCCTATGTCGAACGCCGCCACGCCCAGTCCATAGTTTGAGCCAGCCTCACGGGCATCATCGTACATCTTGTGCGCTTCACGGAGTGCCGATTCCGGTTTGTTATGGAAAATGTCATGCTGTATCGATGCATCCCAGCAATTATAATAGTAGTCAGGGCTTCCGTTGTCCTTCATCCGCTGAAGAATCAAGGGAAGATAATGCTTTATGCTGTCAGGCTGCTCGTAATTGTCGAAACAATATAGCAGAGCAACGGAGGCATCCCCCTCGGCATCTATGGCGTTTTGCCTACGGGCTTCGTCAAGATAATCATGTATACACCTTATTTCATACTCCATGTCATCGCCGGCATGTGCCATGTGGGCAAGATTGCTGAGAGCATCCAGCCGTTCATCGCCATTCAGCGTCGGCAGCGCACTCCTTATGGAATCAACCCGGTGGTCAGCAACCGCACCAAAACGCGCCATCGAAATAAAAACCACACACAGCGTGACCAATATTCTTAGATTGTTCATAGACATGAAACAAATGACATACATTAAATTCACCGCAAATATACTGACAATAATCAGTTATTCACAAATTTTATACTAAAAACAGAGTATTACCGCAGTTCGGGTCAAACTATTTTACTTAACTTATGTTAATAGTATTAGACACAGTTATAAAATCGAGTGCAGGATGAATGGGATGTACGACATATTAAAAGAATTGCCCCTTTTCAGGGGGATAGACGAGAAACAACTTGGAGAACTTATCTCCAAGACTAAGTTTCATTTTCTGAAATATCTTACAGGCGAAACAGTACTTAACGCCGGTGAACCGTGTACCCATATAAAATTTATAATATCGGGTGCCGCAAGATTCACCGTATCCAACTATAATGAACGGGTAAAAGTGTCACAGACTCTTGAAGCCCCCAACGTTATAGCCCCGGAATTCTTATTCGGGAAGGACCCTTACTACCCGGCATCGGGATTTGCGCTTGAAACCACCGGCATACTCCAGATAGCAAAACAAGATTACGTGAGAATACTCAACAGCGGCGCAGTATTCCTTTATAATTACCTCAACACCGTGTCCACCGAAGCGCAGAAAGGCGTTGACGGCATTCTTGCCGTGACATCAGGAAGCCTTGACCAACGTATAGCGTTCTGGATCATAGCCCTCACGCAGTCAGGAGCCACCGATATTACCCTCACATGCAAGCAACGTGACTTATATTCACTCTTCGGGGTGCAGAGAAGTTCATTCATCGCCACACTCGAAGGCATGAAAGAGAAAGGGCTTATCGACTATAATCCCACCGAAATCAATGTGACTTCACGTGCGGGGTTAATGGAAATGCTTAATCTTTAAACCGTTTCTAAGCAAGCTCACATATAAGAGTGGCTGAAGAAGAATCCACCACCTTTACATTGACAAAGTCGCCTATACGGAAATCCCCACGCGGAAAGACACATGTCTTATTCTGCTGGGTACGTCCCACCATCTGTTCCTTGGAGCGTTTGGACACACCTTCCACAAGCACTTCAAATGTTTTCCCGATATCCCGGCGGTTGGATTCAGCCGACAGTTCGTTTTGCAACTCTATCATGCGGTTAAGGCGGTCGATTTTCACATCTTCCGGCACATTGTCGGGCATGGTCTTTGCGGCAAGCGTACCGGGACGTTCGGAGTACTTGAACATGAACGACGCATCAAGCTTCGCCTCCCTCATCAACGACAAAGTTTCAAGGAAATCCTCCTCCGTTTCGCCATGGAATCCGGTGAACAGGTCGCTTGATATTCCACAGTCAGGAATAACCCTGCGTATAGCGGCTATGCGGTCAAGATACCACTCACGGGTGTATTTGCGGTTCATTGCTTTCAGCACCGAGTTGGATCCCGACTGCACAGGCAGATGTATGTGCTTGCACACATTAGGATAAGAGGCGATAACTTTAATAATGTCATCGGACATATCCTTGGGATGGCTCGTGGTGAACCTCACTCTCATCCCCGGAACCTCCTCAGCCACCATAGCAAGCAGCTGCGGGAAAGTGACTGAATTGCCATCTTCGTCCACATAGTTATAAGAGTTCACGTTCTGTCCCAGCAAAGTCACTTCTTTATAGCCACGGTCACGGAGGTCACACACTTCGTTAAGTATGCTCTGCGCTTCACGGCTGCGCTCACGACCGCGGGTGTAAGGCACGATACAGTAAGAGCAGAAGTTGTTGCATCCGCGCATGATGCTCACGAAACCCGACACGATGTTGCCTGTTATCTTCAACGGAATTATGTCACGATAAGTCTCGGTGCGCGACAACTCCACGTTTATAGCCTTCTCGCCCATCTCCACCGACGCAAACATCTGCGGCAAGTCAAGATAGGAGTCGGGACCAGCCACAAGATCCACTCCGTAATCCTTTATAAGAGTGTCCTTGACACGCTCAGCCATACATCCCACCACACCCACAATGAGATTCTTGCGGCCTTTCTTGCGTTTCAGGGAATTATAAAACTGAAGCCGGCTCAGAATCTTCTGTTCGGCGTTGTCACGGATGGAGCAAGTGTTGAGCAATATGGCATCGGCATCCTCCATGTTATCTATGACTTTATAGCCGGCGGTGGCAAGAACGGCGGCAATGACTTCACTGTCGGCGACATTCATCTGGCAACCGTAAGTTTCGATAAACAACTTTCGGTCGAGGGTATTTTCATTCGTATATTTGTCTTCGTTCATAACACAAAATCTAATAGAGCTACGTTACAACACCAAAAATATTTTGATAGTAGCTGAGTTTTAATTATTTTTGTGCAAAATTACAAAAATAAATCATTATCAACATGTCTTTCCCTATCTTAACTGCACAAGAGGCAGCCGACATCATCAGCCATGATGACAATATTGGACTTTCCGGATTCACTGCAGCCGGTACACCGAAGGTAGTAACCGAGGCATTGGCTATCAAAGCCGAAAGAGAGCATTCCGAAGGTCGTCCATTCAAGGTAAACATCTTCTCAGGAGCGTCTACCAATGACCATGTGGACGGAGCACTTAGCCGTGCCAACGCCATCAACCGCCGTTCACCCTATCAGAGTAGCCCGGACTTGAGAAAGCGCCTTAATGCCCACGACGCACATTACTTCGACCTACACCTTTCGGAGCTTGCCCAAAAACTGCGTTACGGTTTCTTCGGCGGCATAGACGTGGCAATCATAGAAGCCGCTAATGTGGATGATAATGGCGAAATCCTGTTAGGAACCGGTGTTGGAATCGCACCTACACTGGCTAAAATGGCAAAGAAAATAATCATCGAGCTTAATGAAGCCATTCCCACTACCGTGGAAGGCCTTCATGACCTTTACCTGCCGCTCGATCCCCCCAACCGTCGCGAGATACCTATATATAAGGCATGCGACCGCATAGGTGTCACCAAACTTAAGGTTGACCCCGCCCGCATAGTAGGTGTCGTGAAGACCAACGTCAAGGACGGTGTACACGGATTCTCACCCCTCGACGAGACCACAAAGCAGATTGGTGCCAATGTGTGCAACTTCCTTATCCACGAACTCCGCACAGGAGGCATCCCCGCGTCATTCCTTCCCTTGCAGAGCGGTGTAGGCAATATCGCCAACGCAGTGCTCTTCGGACTTGGCGAAGCGAAAGAAGTTCCGCAGTTCGACATGTACACCGAAGTAATACAGGATGCGGTAGTCGACCTTATGGAACATGGCAAATGCCGTTTCGCGTCAACCTGTTCAATGACATTCTCCGACGCAAAAATGGACGAGGTGTTCAGCAACATCGACTTCTTCCGTGACAAAATCCTCATGCGTCCGGGCGAAATATCCAACAGCCCCGAAGTTGTGCGCCGACTCGGTGTAATATCAATGAACACCGCGCTCGAAGCTGACATATTCGGCAACATCAACTCTACCCACGTTGTAGGCACAAAGATGATGAATGGTATAGGCGGCTCAGGCGACTTCACCCGTAATGCCTACATATCCATCTTCAGCTGTCCGTCAGTGGCAAAGAACGGCTTGATTTCAACAATCGTGCCTATGGTATCACACCTCGACCACAGCGAACACTCAGTGGATGTGCTTATAACCGACCAAGGCATAGCCGACCTCCGCGGAAAAGATCCTGTACAGCGTGCCCACACTATCATCGAGAACTGTGTGCATCCTGACTACAAGGAGCTTCTACAAGACTACCTGAAACTTTCACAGGCAGGAGGTCAAACTCCCCACTCGCTCTGCGACGCTCTCGCATTCCACACTACATTCCTTGCGGAAGGCGACATGCGCAAAACCGACTGGTCAAAACATGCATGACATTCATAATTAGTGAATTATTTTCTCATAATTAAGGAGGTGCACCAAAGTGATTTTGGTGCACCTCCGCTATTTATTGCCTATTTGTAAAAAATGAGTCTTTAAAGAGTATCTTTAGCGACGTTTCGAGTCAAGGAGTTCAGCTGACGGACAAGTGTAATTGTCAATGCCTAACTGCACTTTTTCAAGCTCTTCAAGCGAAGTGAAGGCAGGTGTCACAAATTCCGGATAAGGAAGATTGTGGAACTGCGCGAAGTACTGCAGACATGCATCCTTCCACCACTGCGCATCTTTAGCCTGAGTGAGGAGACGTTGATGCACGTCATTCCACAACGCTTTGTCGGCAATATCGGGTTCACACTGCACCCACGTGCGCAAAAAGTCCACAGCACGGTCACAACCATCCTCATAGTGGCGGCACAAAGCTTCCCACACAGTCATACCTGACGGCAGTTTATAGTCCCACGGGAGGTGATGAAACCAAAGCAGGAACTTCTCGGGGCATGTGGCAGGATTGTCAAGCAAAGCCGCAAACTCGGCGGGATATTGCCCTACTGCGTTGCTTCCCTTGGAAGTACGGTCAAAACCTATTCCGGTGGAGTCAGCACGGTGATAGTAGGACGGCATCCAGTCAGGACGTGCGCCCGGCACATCGCACCACGGTTCAGGACCGTAATGGTGTCCCCACGCAAAGATGTGATGAAGTCCCATAGGCATCATGTAGTCCACGACAGCTTCTCGGGAATCAAGCATCATCTTCACAATGCGGTCCGCCGCCTCGGGCGATTTTACGTCAAGGTTTAGAGCCACCCACTCACGGGCTATCTGTTCCGGCGAAAGTGTCGGATCCCAGGCAAGACGACCGAAAGCGTACCAGTTGGCAAACGCAAAGGGATGAGCAGTGAAATTAGGCGAATCGCCCACATTAGCCACACCGGCTATAGCCTTCATGCCGTCAGGCGACACATAATCGAAAAATTCCGTCCACATGGGCGCAAGATAGGCAAGATGGTTACTGTGTCCCAAATATTCCTGTGTAATCTGGAACTCAGGCATCACCTTGGTCTTCTCCATGCCATGGAACAGCGGACTGTAAGGTTCGCGGGGCTGAAAGTCGATGGGACCGTTCTTTATCTGGACGATAACATTGTCGGCAAACTTTCCGTCGAGCGGCTTGAATTCCATGTAAGCTTGCTTGGCGCGGTCAGCGTCATTAGCCGAATACACGAATGCTCTCCACATCACTATGCCTCCGTGAGGCTTCAAAGCCTTAGCCATCATGTTGGCACCCTCAGCATGAGTGCGGTTAAAGTCACACGGTCCGGGCTGTCCTTCGGAATTTGCCTTTACAAGGAATCCACCGAAGTCAGGTATAAGCTTGTATATTTCATCAGCTTTCTTCTTCCACCACTTAGCCACCTTTTTATCGAGAGGATCGGCAGTGGGAAGGCTGTCAAGCTGCATGGGAGCCGCAAAATTAGCGGAAAGATACACTTTTATCCCGTAGGGGCGCAGCACATCGGCTATCTTGGCGACCTTAACCAGATAATCATGGGACAGAATCTTAGACGACGCATTGACATTATTAAGCACAGCGCCGTTGATTCCCACCGAAGCGCAGATGCGGGCATAGTCCTCGTAACGCGGAGAAACAGAATCAGGAAGAGATTCCCAATCCCATATACTGCGACCGGCATATCCCCTCTCGATAGTTCCGTCAAGGTTATCCCAGTGGTTTAGGATACGCAACTCAAATTCAGGCGACTCCACAATGGTGTCAGCCGGCGTGATTCCCATGGCTTTTAAGCGATTAAGATGGAAGTCGCCATACATTTTCCCCATAGGGGTAGCGGCTTCCACCTTAGCCGGATTACCCGGTATAATCCTATAAGAATCGTCACGCGTCGATGCCCCGGCACACACTGCCGCCGACAAGAAAACAGCGAGAACAGTATTCTTCATTATTCGTCAATACCGTCAATAGTTTCAATCAATCCATCGGGGGTATAAGTAATCTCACACACCTTAAGGCTGCGGAGCCATGACTTGCCGCCGGAAGGCACGCTGTCATGATGGAAGAGATACCACTTGCCCTTGTATTCGATGATACTGTGGTGGGTTGTCCATCCAACCACGGGGGTAAGAATCACGCCCTTATAAGTGAAAGGACCGTAAGGATTGTCGCCTATGGCGTAGCATAGCAAGTGAGAATCGCCTGTAGAGTAAGAGAAGTAATACTTACCGTTGTACTTATGCAGCCAGCTTGCTTCAAAGAAGCGGTGCGGGTCATCGGCACGAAGCGGATTTCCGTCCTCGTCCACAACCTGAACGGGACGCGGTTCCTCGGCAAACTGCAGCATGTCCTTGGTAAGACGCACTACACGGCTCGGCAGCGAAGGTTCAGCACCTTCGGGAAGTTCGGCGCATTCAAGAGCCTTGTTGTCACGGTAACGCTGAAGTTGTCCGCCCCAGAGTCCACCGAAGTAAAGATAATATTCACCGTCCTCGGGGAATACGCAGATGTCCATGCTGTAGCTTCCTCTGATAGGATCAGGCTGGGGAATAAACGGACCTTCGGGCTTGTCGGCGATAGCCACACCTATGCGGAATATATCGTTCTTGTCCTTCAAAGGGAAGTAAAGGTAATACTTTCCGTCCTTTTCAGCGCAGTCGCAGTCCCACAACTGACGACCAGCCCAAGGAACATCAGCAATGTCAAGCGCCTTGCCATGGTCAATGACTTCACCATTCATGGGGTCATCAGTGGAAAGGACGTGCATGTCCTTCATTACATATTGGTCGCCATTGTCGTTCTCCACATTTTCACATTCCCAGTCATGAGACGGATATATATAAATCTTACCGTTAAACACATGCACTGAAGGGTCAGCCATATAATCGGCAGGAAACAGATAACGTTTTTTTGTTTTCATATAATCAATATATTAAAGTTATGTAATTCAGTTAACTATTTTTTGTTTCAACAGAGTCGTACTTAGTCAGGAACGGCTTAATCTGATACTTACGGTCGAGCAGCAGAGGATAGTCGGTACGTCCCGGCATAGGCCAGTCATTTTTCCAGGAGTCGCCGTCGGAAACGCCCCAAGCTGTCACGCGTGAAATATCATCGGCATGACGGATGTAGAGATCCATGAACTTAGCCATGCGGTCGTTCCATGCAATGCTTACGCTATCAGGTATTCCTTCGGGATAAGGATTCATAGCAGCCTTGAACGCAACAGTGTCGGCGATGTTGGCTCCGAAATTAATAGAGGGAAGCGCGCTCATGTCAAGCTCGGTAATCATAACCTTACATCCGGTGGCGGCATAAGCCTCAAGCGACTTTTCATACTCTTCAAAGTCAGGATAATCCATTCCGAGATGGCTCTGCATACCTATAGCATCGATTCTAAGTCCCTTGGACTTGAGGTCATTGATAATCTTAAGGTAAGTGTTTCTACGACCTTCGACATTCATACCGTAGTCATTGAGGTACAACTCGGCATCAGGGTCAGCCTCATGAGCATACTGGAAAGCAAGCGGAATGAACTCTTCACCGAGAATCTGATAGAACTGACTGTTACGGTAAGAACCATCCTCGACAATAGCCTCGTTCACTACATCCCAGCCATGCACACGGCCTTTATAACGCCCAACAATAGTGTGGATGTGGTCACGGAGCCTATTCTTCAAAGTCTCTTTGTCCACAAGTTCGCCTTTGTCATCGACACAGAACCAAGGCGCGCACTGAGAATGCCAAACCAGGCAGTGACCTATAATGGTCATGCCGTTCTTCTCGCCAAACTCAACAAAACGGTCGGCATCGTCCCAGAAGTACTTGTCCTCCTCAGGATGGATTTCCTCGCATTTCATCACATTCTCAGCAACCACTGAATTAAAATGTTTAGCCACAGCTTCGGCTCCCACTGAGTCAATCCCCAATATCTGATTGAGGTTCATAGCAGTACCGATAAGGAATTTATCGCCCAACATATCCTTTAGAGTAAGCTCGTGCGCTTCCTCCTTGCGAGTTGAACTACATGCACAAAGTGCAGCCACGGCAATCGCCGCCAAAAATATCTTCTTCATAATCTATACTTAGTTTATTATTTATGTCGTGCTTCAATCTCGGCATTAATAGCATCGATGCGGTCATCGTCAAGTTCATAGCGTGAGATGATGAGCATAGCCACGATGAGAAGGGCGGCAGGAATAACAGCCACAAGCCACAGAATACCTTGTTCGGCAAGAGGAGTCTGCACAGGAAGTTCGCTGTCAAAGTCTACCCATGCCAATACAAGTCCCGGAACTACACCACCGAGAGCCATACCGGCTTTGTAGAAGATACCTGTGAGCGCGTTCACAATTCCGGATATACGTTTGCCGTGAGTGTATTCACCATAAGAGATAACCTCAGGAACCAACGCCCACATGTAGCCTGTAGCAACGATGATACCTGTAGACTTCACAAACTGAGCCACGTAGACAAGCCACATGTGCTGTTTCAAAGCGTCAATCATGGAGATAGCATACAATAGCCCCATACCCACAATAGCAGTCATCAAGAAGATGTAGAACATACCTTTCTTACCCACCTGACGCTTGATAGCCGGGATAAGCGGCATGAAGATAAACGCCGGAATAGAACCCAACCCCATGAATATGGACAACTCGGCGGCATTGCCATGCAGGTTGTAGTTGATATAATAAGCTCCTGCGGAGTTACTGATAGCCATCAATCCGAAAGCGGTGATGAAGAAGAAGGCAAGAATACGCAATGGACGATTGCGCACAAATTCCAGCCAAAGGTCGGAAACCTTAACGTTTTCAGTCTCCTTGCGGTCCATTACCACTCTTTCGCGGCACTGCGAGAAGCAGAAGAAGAGAAGGGCAAGACCGATAAGACCGTATATAGCCATGGTAGAGAACCAAGCAGCATCGCTGGTCGACATATCCTCAGTCTCTCCGGGGTCAAAAAGGCGCAAGATGATAGGAATACCCATACCTACGGCAAGACCACCCACATTAGCCATGAACATACGCACAGAGGTAAGGATGGTAATTTCATTAGTATCACGGGTGAGCGAAGCATTAAGTGCGCCGTAAGGCACATTCACAAGTGTGTAGCACATGGAAAGTCCCACATAAGTAATATAAGCATACACCAGAGAACCGGAAAATCCGTTCCAGAAACAGAGCAGAGCGAATCCGGTCAAAGGAATACCGCCCAATACCAGATAAGCACGGTATTTTCCTAAAGTGGGATTATGCTTGTCAACGAAAGTTCCCACCAAGGGATCCCAAATCACATCGACAATTCGGACGATAAGGAACATCACAGCGGCGGCAGCCGGTGAAAGACCATAGACATTGGTGTAGAAAAACAGCAAATACATGCTGATTGTCTGATAGATAAGATTTTGGGCGAGGTCACCCGAGCCAAACCCGAAGCGTTGTATCCAGCTGAGCTTGTAAAAGCCTTTTTCAGCCGCAGCTGAAGGCGCCATAGAGCTAATTGCATCCATATTAGTATTATTAGAATGATTTATTTTTTCTTTTTATTATTCACGATTGTAGGGTCATGAGCTATCACTGCTTTCACGACACGATTGCCGAGAGTCTTCTTGTTGAGAGGATGGATATCATTCCATTCCCCGAGGTCAGAATTCGGAATCAGATAAGCGTTGGGGGTGTCCTCCGCGGCTTTAGCCTGCTGCTTTCTCATTTCAGCCCATGACGCGCGTCCCCGCTTGTCGGAAGAGTGGAGGAAGTCAGCAAGTTCCACTATATAGAACGGCAATTCAGGATTATTCATCGAGTCACGCCAGTTAGCCATCATGGTTTCAAGCAAAGAAGCATATTCATTGCGGCGTGAAACATTGGACTCCCCTTGGTACCACACAACGCCCGAAACAGGCACATTGATCAGCGGATGTATCATGGCATTATAAAGCACAGTGGGTTTATAGCAATAGAACACCATCCCGGGGCCGGGGGTCATAGCCGCACCGCGGTTGTAACGCCAATTGCCGGTAAGGTCGATGCGTTCATCGCCTAAAATAAGGCAATAAGGCTTTTCAGCCACAAAATGCCCTTGACCGTTCTGGCTAAAGAGCCTTACAGTAACATTATTTTTACCTTCTTTGAGCACTCCGGCAGGCACATTATATATACGTGGAGGATACTGGTAGCTTGTAGTGCCCACAAATACACCGTTCACATATACCGAGTCGGCATCCACGATGCATCCCAAGCGAAGCACAGCCGGTTTTGAAGCCTGCTCGGTAGTGAGATTGATGTTTTTACGGAACCAGTGGGAGCCGTTCACGGGATTAAGCCCGTCAGTAGCCCATTGTGCACCGCGCCAGGCATTGTGCAGGTCATCGCCGGTGACAGTTCCGTCAGTCACGCTATTTCCGCTTATCAAGTCCACCTCAATCCATGAAGAGTCGTCGAAATCAGGCTCCATCCATTTCACCGCGCCATGCAGTCCCGGATCGCTGAGATAAAGCACATTGTTCCAGCGCGCGTAGTTCTCGCCTTCGAGTTTCTTGATGCGGTCACGGTATCCGTCGTCCTCATAAAGGCGTTTCTCGTTGATGGCGCGAGGATAAGGAGCAAGATACTCCTCGCTAATCCATGCCTCGACAGGGGTACCGCCCCAGCTTGAATTGATAATGCCCACAGGCACTCCCGTTTCCTCATAAAGAGCCTTCGAGATGAAATAGCCGAGCGCGCTGAAGTTCATCACATTGTCCTGAGTCAACTCCTTCCAAGAGCCGTCGACATCGTCCTTAGGCCCATGAAACTCAAACACATTCGGAACTCTGAAATGACGGATATTGGGATTGTCATAGGAAGCAATTTCCTCGGCAAACATGTCAGTGACACGACGTACCGGCAATTCCATATTGGACTGACCGGAGCAAAGAAGCACATCGCCCGACATCACATTGTCAAGAGTTATGTCATTGATAGTGATGGTATAGGGACCGCCGACTTTAAGCGCAGGAAGCGAAACGCTCCAATTACCGTCAGCATCAGCCACTGTGCTTGCCGATTTTCCCTTGGCGACTTTTACATTTACCGCCTCGGAAGGGTCAGCTTTGCCCCACAGCTTCACGGGCTGATTACGCTGCACCACCATCCCCGATGAAATAAGGTGAGGGAGAGTCACTTTTGCCTCCAGAGCCATCTGTGACCCGGCAAGCAAGGTAGTTAAGGTTAAGAATTTCAGATATCTCATTGTTGATACATTTATTTATAGTCGTAGAGTTTCACATGTAGAATTTTGAAGTCGTCGACACCTATCCTGACATGCCGCCCCTGATGGGTTTCATCGCCATTGAAGCGACGCAGGAATTTCAACGAGCCGTCAGGATTCACATCCACCTCGTCCACTGATGCAAGCCCAATGCGCCCGGTGCCTTTCCACGCCTCCGAAGCTTTACGGTCATCGCCGCTGTCAAGGAATCCGTCCTCGCCCAGTTTGCGGGCAACGGCAGTCTCCGACTCGTCCTCAAACTTGACAACCAGCCCGCTCCCGGCTACAATGTATTCGCGGGGAGCAATGCGGATTATCACTCCCCCCACCGTAGGCCATTCAGAGCCGTCGGTGGCTCTCGGATCCCAAGGCAAGGTGAAGTAGTGGTTGGCGGTAATCTTCATCCCGTCACGATAGAGCACACGCTCTATCGAATCATTGTCAAAATAAAGTCCGTTCATCGAGCCGTCGCCCTGATGCGCAAGAAGGAGAGGCTGCATCCTGTCGAGAAGAGCATATCCCTTAACCGACGCGGCATCAGGACTGTCCGAACCATTCTCAATCGAGAACGGGCTTAAACCTATAGCATCTTTTTCACCGATAACGTAAAATGCCTGCGCGGCATTGCCGTCGAATCGTCTTATTTCGGGTACGAAAAGTACATTGCCAGGAGTAGAATATTGCTCTATCCAGTCGATAAATCCCTTGTCGTAAAGATCAGGCGAAAGGAAATCGACTGATGGAGCCGCAGAATGCCATATGTCCTTCAGATGGGCAAGCGGACCTGCCGAAGGATATTCGCCGGGCTTTCTGCCGCGGCTGTTCATGGCGGCATTGACATAGAGCGGACGTGAGGTTATGGCACGTGCAGTGCGTGCAAGCCGCTCCACATAACGGGCATAGTTCCATGCCATGAAATACTCATCGGTGTAGATGTCGTCGCCAAACACCTCAGCCCATGAGCCTGATTTCTTCATCCCGTGCTCTTTCCATCGGTTGAGCAACGAAGGATGGAGTGATTTCTTGTTTTTTGAGATGAACGAGATAAGTTGCGCCGGCACTCCTTCATCGTAATCACGCCGGGCTGCGGCGGAGTAGTCACGAGCATCCTCAAGCATTCCTATTTCGTTCTCAATCTGTATCATAAGCACTGTGCCGTGCTTGTCGTATTGATCAACATGGGTGAGCCAGCGTGAAAACGCCGTGCTGTCAGCCCTGAACACATTCTCCGAAAAAGCACTCGCAATTTCGAGTGGTTTCCCAGCCTTGGTGCAGGCACGGGGATATTTTTTCCAATCAGCCTTAAACCATTCCGGAGCATAACAACTCATGGAATTTTTCCATGCTCCAAACCACAGAAACACCACTTTGAGATTGTTTTTCACTGCCTCATCTATCACTTTTTCAGTGAGAGAGTAATCCATCTGCCCTTCCACAGGCTCAATCATGTCCCAATAAGTCGGCACAAGGACGGTGTTAAGATTCATCCTACGCAGTTTTGGGAAAATGCTCTCGATATCGGCGGCACACGATGCCGAACTATTGCCAAGCTCCCCGCCGAGAATAAGCATGGGCGCACCGTCGACCGACAATTGAGCAGCGTTCCCTTTAGGAACGAGCTTTATGTCGGAAGCTTGAACAGAAAAGCAAATAACGGCGATGAACGCCAATATGGCAAAAAACTTTTTGGACATTGCGAAAATTTGGTTTTTACAAAATTACATTTTTATACATTACCCCACAATAGGCAATTGTTACATGAATCTTTAATAAGGTGTCATATAGCGTATGTAGTGTAACAAAAATCTTTGCTCATGTAACATTATACAAAAAGGGGGAGGCTCATGAAGCCTCCCCCTTGAATCAAGGCTTAAAAGCATCAAACGAATGCTTTATTCCACGTTTACTCTTCCGGAGCGGGTGCTACATCCTTCCAGTCGTCGCCGCTGAATTCAGTGGACAAATCGAATCCGGCAATGGCATCGCACACTCCCTTATAAGCTGTCTTGCGGGCATAGTCGGCATCAAACAAGTTAGGAGCATCGCCGTTCAGCCAGTATTCGTGTTCGTTGGCTTTGTCGCTGAGACCCCAGATAGTAATGCCTGACTGCTGCGCTTCGGGGACATTCTCGAAGAATGAAGTAAGAATCATCTTATAAACGTCGCTCTGAGTCTGCAATTCTCCGGCTGACGGAGTAGAAGTTCCGAGAGCCACATCAAGCTCAGTGACACGAACGAGTTTACCTGTAGCGGCAAGAGTCTTGAACATCGCATCCACCTGTTCTTTGGTGATGGACTTGGACACGTGCATCTGAGTGCCGATACCGTCCACATGACCTATGAACAAAGTTATGGCTGTTATAAACGAAAACATAGCCTCCCCTGACTTCGGAGTGGAAAAACTCGCTGCGGCAGCGGGACTGAGCCGCGCCCATCTGCACCGCAAGCTTAAAGAGAACACTGACCTCTCGGCACGTGACTTCATAAAGAGCATCAGGATGCGCCAGGCGGCACTGCTTCTCAAAGAAAAGAAACTGAGCGTGGCTGAAGTGGCTTATGCAACCGGATTCGCCAACCCTTCACATTTCTCAAACTCATTTAAAGAGATGTTTGGGGTCACCCCCACCCGGTACGCATCAGCAAAAGAGGACATAAGTTAAATATTTTTAGAAATTGCTTATGATTTCAAAAATAAAAACGTATATTTGCGATGAACAAAGGGAACTTAAAATAAGTTAACAAAGTATATCATCAAGGCTATGCAGTTATTAAAGCGCATATATACGTTTTATGCCGATGGATTCAAGTCAATGACAGTGGGCAGATACCTGTGGTTGTTGATCATCGTGAAGCTGTTCATCTTATTTTTCGTCATGAAGCTGTTCTTTTTCCCTGATTTGCTTCAGCGCGACTATGACAACGATGAACAACGGGCACAAGCCGTGAGGACACATCTGATTGAAAATAATCGTTAATCAATTAAAAATACAGTAAGCATGGATGATTTAGTAACCGTTGTGGACTGGTCCAGATGGCAATTTGCGCTTACCGCTATGTATCACTGGCTATTTGTGCCGCTGACCATAGGGCTTGCTCTCATTGTGGCTATCATGGAGAGTGTGTATGTCAAAACCAAGAGCCAAAAATGGCTGGCGATGACAAAGTTCTGGATGCTTCTTTTCGGAATCAATTTCGCGATAGGAGTGGCTACCGGAATTATTCTTGAATTTGAATTCGGGACCAACTGGTCCAACTACAGCTGGTTTGTGGGCGACATATTCGGCGCGCCGCTTGCCATCGAGGGAATCCTTGCGTTCTTCATGGAGTCGACATTCATTGCCGTGATGTTCTTCGGATGGAAACGTTTCAGCCCCGGATTTCACCTTGCCGCCACATGGCTCACCGCTATCGGAACAGCACTGTCCGCCCTCTGGATTCTTGTGGCGAACGCCTGGATGCAGCAGCCGGTGGGAATGGAATTTGACCCGGCGCAGATGCG
>DAAL01000163.1 GCA_001701065.1 Bacteroidales bacterium GP4 | reverse complement strand
ACACATTGGTGCGTTTCGACACCATCTGCACCGTTATTGACGGAATAGGGTGGTACTCCAAGCAGCAGGTGAAGATGCTTATAGTGATGTGCCGAAAGATAGAGTCGGTGACGATATTCCGTATCATAAAAGCTATCGACAATGACGCTTTCGTGGCTCAGTCCCATGTCAACGGCGTGTACGGGCAAGGTTTCGACCACGTGAAACTCAAGATGAAGCCCATGCACACTGTCAGCAAAAAGGCGGAAGAATCAGCAGAAAGCGCGCAAAATGCTCCGGAAAAGTTAAAAAATGTACACGGGGCTTAAAAATGTGCACAAAAATTTAAGAATTGTGCTACGAATAACATAAAAATTAGTACCTTTGTAGCCTGATTTTTGAAAATTCTATCCTGTTAGGGATACTAAAACCGTTTTTTATTCGGACCAATGAAGTTATTACAAGCTAAACTGGGTAAATACCAGGAGCCCCAAAAAGCAAAAGCCGCAGGGATTTATCCCTACTTTAGAGCCATATCAAGTGAGCAAGACCCGGAAGTGATCATCAACGGCAAGAAGGTGTTGATGTTCGGTTCCAACTGCTACACCGGATTGGTGAATCATCCTAAGGTGAAAGAATGACAGGCGACGACCTTCTANNCCGCCATCAAGAAGTATGGTACTGGCTGTGCTGGTTCGCCTTTCCTCAACGGAACCCTTGACATCCATAAAGAACTTGAAGCACGTCTTGCCGCTTACGCCGGCAAGGAGGACGCAATGATTTACTCAACTGGTTTTGAGGTGAATCTTGGCGTAGTATCCACCTTGACAGGACGTGAAGATTACATACTTTGGGACGAACAGGACCACGCTTCTATCATAGAAGGTCGTCGCCTGTCATTCTCACAGTCGCTCAAATACAAGCATAACGACATGGAGTCGCTTGAGAACCAACTCAAGAAGTGCGACCCCGACAAGGTGAAGCTCATCGTGACTGATGGCGTATTCTCTATGGAAGGCGACGTGGCAAATCTGCCTGAAATCGTGCGCCTCGCCAAGAAGTACGATGCAAGCGTCATGGTGGACGAAGCCCACGGCATAGGTGTTTTCGGACGCGGCGGACGCGGTGTGTGCGACCATTACGGCGTGGCAAAGGATGTGGACCTCATCATGGGCACATTCAGTAAGTCGTTTGCTTCGCTCGGCGGTTTCATTGCCTGCGACAAGGAGATTACCAATTTCCTCCGTCACCATTCGCGCTCTTACATCTTCACAGCAAGTATCACTCCTGCTTCGACAGCCGCTGTTCTTGCCGCTCTTGACATCATGGAGAGTGACCCCGGCATTCAGGAACGCTTGTGGGAAGTGACCAATTTCGCGCTTGAGGGCTTCCGCAACATGGGTTGTGAGATAGGCAACACTTCCACCCCCATTATTCCATTGTTCATACGTGACAACTACAAGACATTCACCGTGACCCGTGACCTCCTTGAAGAAGGTGTGTTTGTGAATCCGGTGGTTTCGCCTGCGGTTGCTCCCCACGATACATTGATTCGTTTCAGCCTTATGGCTACACATACAAAGGAGCAGGTTCAGACTGCCCTTGAAAAGATTGAAAAAGTATTCAAGAAAAACGGTATTCTATAGACATTGAGTTTAGATTGAAATAGAATTGGGACGTGGTTAGAGTGATTCTTGCCACGTCTTTTTTATATATGGCTGCATCTTGGAGTATATTTAAGTTAAAATCAGTTAAACGCTTGCTTTATATTTGAAATGATTTTAACTTTGTAATCATTACAAATGTATCACTATAGCCGATGGAAAAGTTGATGACAATGCAGGATGCCGCCAATAGATTGAGCAGTTTTGGAATCAATCTTTCGGCTCAGCGCATAGCTATCATGAGATATCTGATGACTCACAGAGTCCATCCCACCGCAGAGATGGTATATGACGCTCTGCATCCTTCCATGCCCACTCTTTCATTGACTACAATATATAATACACTCCGGCTTATGGTGGAGAAAGGAGCGGTGAGAGCCTTGAACGGCGACCCGGGGACAACACGCTACGACGTGGGAACCGATGAACACGCTCACTTCTATTGCCGACGATGCGGAAAGATTGTGGATCTCGACTTCGACATGGAGGAATTCAAGTTTGCCGTGAATGTCTCGGCAATGCACATCGAGGGATTCGAGCTTTCGCTGAGGGGGCTGTGCGAGGAATGTAAAGAAAGTGTTTAACAACTTAATATTATCGTATAATTATCTAAAAAATTCAAGCTATGTCAAAGAAATTTATCTGCACAGTGTGCGGTTATGTTCATGAAGGTGATTCAGCACCCGAAAAGTGTCCTCAGTGTGGTGTTCCCGCATCAAAGTTCAAAGAACTCGACGAGGCAGCCGCCCTTTCTTTTGTAACAGAACATGAAATAGGAGTGGCTAAAGGTTCTGACGAAGAAATGATCAAGGATCTTAACGCTCATTTCATGGGCGAATGCACCGAGGTGGGCATGTATCTTGCCATGTCACGCCAGGCTGACCGCGAAGGATATCCTGAAGTCGCTGAAGCATTCAAGCGTTACGCTTGGGAAGAAGCTGAACACGCTTCTAAATTCGCTGAACTTCTCGGCGATGTTGTATGGGACACCAAGACCAACCTTGAAAAGCGTATGGCAGCAGAAGCCGGAGCCAATGCCGACAAGATGCGTATAGCTCGTCGCGCCAAAGAACTCGGACACGATGCTATCCATGACACCGTTCATGAAATGGCAAAGGATGAAGCTCGTCACGGACAAGGATTCCAGGGTCTCTTCAACCGTTACTTCAAAAAATAATATTTCGGTTTTATCTATAGTCAAGGCTGCCGCTTTTTGTGGTAGCCTTTGCTTTTTTATTGCATTTTGTTCGATTTTTTTGAGGTTAGGTGACGATTTATACGAAATGAGATAATAATTAGAGATAAATGTTTTAAATTTGCACTTACCTAATGAAACGGAGTGCAATCATTCTCCTTGTTTAATATTATGATGTTAAATGGGGTGTTTTTATTGCTCTTGGTGAGCTTGAAAGATTAATATGAAATGAATGACCCTGAGTTTTGAGCTATATATTGGGTGAAAAAGTGAGGCTACGGTAGGCAATGGTTTATACCGGATAAATAACCGGGTACATGTGGTAATCCATTTTAAGGCATCGTAGTGTACGGGATAGTATGACATTGGGATTTTTCCAAGGAGGGCCTTCCGGTCTTCCCTTAGAGAAGTCTTTATGCGCTATTATTTTAAACGATGGACGAAACGATAGAGAATATGGATATTGAAGAGGATGATGAGTTGAGAAAGTTTGATGCTAATCTTGACTCATACTATCTGAGTATTAAGACATGGATTGAAGAGAGCAAGCCTTATCTTCGTAAGGACTTCCGATTGATGGATGTGGCGGAGCATCTGCCCATGTGCCGCGCTTATCTGTCGAAAGTGTTCAATGAAGGTTTTGGCAGCTCGTTTAGCGGAGTTGTGAGGCGTTATCGTATAGAAGAGGCAAAAAGGCTGCTGGAGTCCGAACCGTCGATGAGGCTTGGTATGGTGAGCGAAATGTCGGGTTTCTCTTCAGTGGGCACGTTCCACCGAGCATTTGCCCAGGCGTGCGGCGTGACACCGGCTCAATACCGTCGTGACGTGTTGGAAAAATAAGCGTCTACATGGAGTGCCGGTTGCGGGGATGATGCATCAGTATCTCCTGTCGTAGCAGATGCCGGTCAAGATGCAGATAAATCTCGGTGGTGGCTATCGATTCGTGTCCGAGCATTTGCTGGATAGCCCTGAGGTTGGCTCCTCCTTCAAGGAGATGAGTGGCGAAAGAATGCCGCAGAGTGTGCGGGCTTATATTCTTCTTTATTCCGGCTGCTTCGCACAGCTGTTTTACTATGTAAAATATCATTACCCTCGACAGGTGCCGTCCGAAACGGTTCAAAAACACATAATTTTCCTCGCCCGGCTTTATGTCCAACTCGGAGCGGATGGGCATATAACGCTGCAGTTCCTCCACTGCCGACGGCGACATGGGCACCATCCTCTCTTTGCTCCCTTTCCCTTTTACTATCACATACCCTTCCTGAATGAACAGGTGGGCGAAGTCCAGCGTGGTCAGTTCCGACACTCGCAGCCCGCAGCTGTAGAGCATCTCTATCAATGCCCGGTTTCGCTGTCCTTCCTTGGTGGAGAGGTCAATGGATTCAATCATGCTGTCAATCTCTTCCACTGAAAGCACTTCGGGCAGATGCCGCCCGGTCTTGGGCGATTCAAGCAGCTGCGCAGGATTCTCTTCCAGATAATCCTCCAGGCACAGAAAGTTGAAAAATGACCTTATTCCCGATATTATTCTCGCCTGCGACGACGGCGCTATGCCCAGGTCATGCAGTTCGCCCACAAATTCCTGTAGAACCGGCAGTGTTACTTCACGCAGCGATATGTTTCTTTCGGCGAGATAGTTTATAAGCTTTCTCACGTCGTCGTCATATCCGCTTATGGAATTTTGTGACAATCCTTTCTCCAGCATCAGATAAGCCTGATAAGAGGAGATGATTTTGGCTATGTCGGATATGTTTCTTGACATTTTAGTACCAGAGGGAGAACTTTTGTTTGGGAAGATAGCGGTAGCCTACGATCACGGCAAGTCGGCCGTTGGTAAATGTCATTCCGTGCGACAGTCCTCCCGTGATGTTGTCGAAGAAACGCACGATCAGGTCCGATTTCATCAGATTTCTCACTATCACCACTCCGTCACGTTCAAGCATGGAATTGACAAAATCAGTGATTTGCTGAACCTGGCTTTCGGAATCGATGGCGTTGATGAGCAAGAACGGCCGTGACTTGTCATCCGATATTGCCTTGGTATAGGCATCGGTCATCTCTTTAAGCTCTTTGAACTCGGTGATGCGGTCAGTGTACTCTTTTGTGATTTGCCCGTAGATGTCCTTGTGGGCATCTTTGCCCGGATATATCATGAGCGACGATTTTGAGTCCATTGCCAGCAGGGCGGTGGTCGACACTCCGTAGGAAGTCCCTATCTGCAGAAAACACCGGGGGTTGAAGTACTGGGCGATGCGGAATAGCATCAGCGCGTTCTTCAAGGATATTATGCGCACTTTGCTCCCTTTTTCCGATGCGAGGATGTGTGCGTTTTCCCTGTGTTCGCGTATAGTGTCGTAGGCGTAATAGGCAAGTTTCTCCCTCAGCACATCCACAACGAAGGAGTAAGCGAAGGGTGAGTGGATGCCAAACCCTTTGCTTCTCTTGAAGCGGTAAAGCGCGTTGGAGTATAGTTTCAGAGCCTGGTTCATTCCTTTGGTTTTACCGGTTCGGTGCCTTTTATTATCCAATACACCAGAGCGCACACCAAGCTGAGGAATATCACTAAAATGGAGATGATTCCTATGGTGGAGGTAGCGGCAAGTGACTGCGGTTCATAACGCATCTTTATGGTATGGTCGCCTGCCGGTACGCGTATGGCTCTCAGGATGTAGTTCACTCGTCCTATAGGCACTTCTTCATTGTCAACCCACGCTTTCCAGCCCCACGGGAAATAGACTTCGGAGAACACTGCCACGCCGCCGTTTGCCGAGTGGGATGCGTAGGTAAGCTCATTGGGGGCATAGGCGGTTTCGTATATTGTGTCGCCTTGTGCCTTTACAGGAATATCGGAACCGAGTATCTCTTTGAATTTAATGTCGCTGACTGCCTGTCGTGCCGGCTGCAGATTCTGCAATGCCGCCATCTCTTCGTCGGCGTTGTTCACGTAGCCTATGCTGTCGATGAACCATGCGTTGCCAAGAGCGTCAGGGTTCACGAATGCCTGATCGTCGTTCATCACAATGTACTTGGCGTTGAGCATGTTCAGCACGTTCATGTCGGCTTCGCTCGGTTGTCCGCTGAGGAAGTTGGACAGGTGCCTGTCGATCATGTCCTGATAGCGGGTGAGTTTTGCCGCATGATAACCGCCTATGGTCTTGTGCCAGTAGGACGGGTCGGCTTCCGAGAAGTGAGGTATGTTCATTACCCTGTAGTTCATAGTCGTATCGGCAAGTATCTGACGGTCAGCGGCAGTCAGTGTGAACGGTTCCCCTTCGGCAATCGTTTTGCTTACGAAGCTGTCAGTGTCAAGGTAACGCTTGTTGACAATGTATAAGTCGCCGAGCACGAGGACGGTGAGTGTCGCGCACAGTACTTTGGCGTTGAACTTCTTCGAGAAGAAAAGGTATATCAGTATGCCGCCTATGGCTATTATCATCAGGCTTCGTAGCGCATCGGCTTTAACCATTGACATTCTTATCGATTCTATTGCGGCAAACAGCTGGGGCACCTGCTGTGCCATTCCGGAAGCGAGGTAAGCCTGTCGCTCCTGTTCGCTTAAATAGGACCCGAATATGCTTGGTGTCAGTATTCCGGCAAGACATATCAGGATGCATATTCCGAAACTTACGAAGAACGGACGGCGGTATTCGTCCCATTTCTCGGGATGGTCTATCAGTTGCTTTACTGCAAGCACCGCAAGCAGCGGGATTGTGAATTCAGCCACCACGAGTATGCTTGCCACGGTGCGGAATTTGTTGTACATGGGCATATGGTCGATCATGAAGTCGGTAAACCACATGAGATTGTGCCCCCATGAAAGCATAATGGATATTATGGTGACAATGATGAGCATCCATTTGATGGGTCCTTTCACTATCACGCATCCTAAAAGGAACAACGCCACGAGCAAAGCGCCCACATACACCGGACCGTTAGTCATGGGTTGGTCGCCGAAATATTGAGGGAATTGCTGCAGGTAGGCTCCCATCTCGTAGGGAAGCCGGTCCTTTATTATGTCCTGTGCGCCGTCGGCATCAGAGAGTGCCATGAGCTTGTTGTTCCCTTTCTCAGGCTTAATGGTTGCGCCACCTTTTATATTAGGTATAAGAAGAGAGAGGGTTTCGCTCTTTCCGTAGCTCCATGCTGTGATGTAGTCCTTGTCAAGACCTCCCGATGCATTGACTGCCGAGGCGTTGTTGCCGTCGGTGAGTTCGGTGTGCTTTCCGCGCATCGTCTCCTTGGAGTACTCGTAAGTGTAATAAAGGTTGGATATGTTTGCGCCAATAGCAAGAATTGCGGCAACGGCGAGAGTTGCGGTGGCTATCCACCATTGTGACATTTTTTTCTTGCGGAACAGAATCACTCCGTAGGCTGCCGCAAATCCTATCACCACCATCAGGAAATAGTAGGACATCTGGATGTGGTTACCGCCTATCTGCAGCATGGCGAAGAATGCCGCCAATGCGCCGCCGGTGAGGTATTTGCCTCGGTAACACAGCACTATGCCGGCTATTGTGGGCGGAACATAGGCAAGCGTTATGAACTTCCATATGTGCCCTGCTCCTATTATTATTATGAAATAGGACGAGAATCCGTAGGCTATAGCTCCGAGAAGGGCGAGATACCACTTTACTTTCATCGAAAGAAGCAGGATGAGGAATCCAAGCATCATTATGAACAGAAGGCTTGCGGGCGACGGAAGCCACAGATGGTACAGGTCGCCGGCGAATTTCGTAAGCGCGCCTGACGGATAGATGGGCGAAATCTGGAATGTAGGCATTCCTGAGAATAGTGAGTTGGTCCATCGTGACACTTTGCCGGTTTCGTTCATGAAGTCGCCCACTTCGTGGCTTATGGCTTTTCCTTGCTGCGTGTCATGCTGCCGTAGCTGGTTCCCTTCCCACACGTCGGGGCTGAAATATAGGACTGAGATGGCAAGCATCACTGCCACTGAGATTATAAATCCTATGAATGATTTGTCGGTGACTATCCTCTTGACTCTGTCGGATAGGCTTTGTTTTGGATTGTTGTTGGTTTCCACTGTAGTTGGTGATTGTTATTTATTGCAAAATTACTAAAAAACATGGAATAATCCATAACTATGTTCTGTTTGGACGGCGCAATGGATTGGGGTCAAGAATATATGTTCCATATATAAGTATAAATATAGAATTTAATTCTAAATATATCTGTTTTTATAGTTGCAATGTTTGACGTTGGCTAACTTTGCAGTGTAGTTAAAAATGAATAATCACTAAAAAATAATCAATATGGCAACAAAGAAATTTCGTTTTGAGACTCTCCAGTTACATGTGGGACAAGAAACCCCGGACCCTGCTACCGATGCAAGGGCTGTGCCCATCTATCAGACCACTTCCTATGTGTTCCGTAATTCACGACATGCAGCTGACCGTTTCGGGCTTCGTGACGCAGGCAACATCTACGGACGCTTGACCAATTCCACCCAAGGAGCGCTTGAGGATCGTGTAGCCGCTCTTGAAGGGGGTATGGCAGGATT
>DAAL01000258.1:3407-12764 GCA_001701065.1 Bacteroidales bacterium GP4 | reverse complement strand
CAGTGGCTTTTAAATCAAATTCCGGGCTCATCCCTGACATCGAACGGCGGTTGAACCTGGCGCGCAACGCATTGACTCTGCTAATGGGAGAATTTCCCACTGAGGAAATCCAACGTTCTCAGCTTAACATTAACCAGAAGATGCCTAAGGAACTTCCTATAGGGCTACCCTCCACTCTGTTGAAACGCCGTCCTGACATCCATGCATCGGAACAAAAGCTAAAATCGGCATTGGCTGAGGTGGGCTATACCTATGCCGACCAATTCCCCTCATTCAAAATCTCATTCACCGGAGGTTTTGAGAACGATGACCTGAGCGGACTTCTTGCATCACCATTCACTTACGTCATAGGCACTTTGACAGGCAATCTGTTTGACTTCAACCGCAAGCACAAACGTTATAAAGCATCCATCGCCGCCTACGAGCAAGCCCGTTTATCCTACGAGAAGGACGTGATAACAGCATTTACCGAGGTGAACAATGCCGTGTCGACCTACAAGAATGTGCATGAAACAGCCATCCGTCGTTCCGAACTTCGCGACGCTTCACTGAAATATGTGGAGCTTGCTCATCTGCAATACCGGTCAGGCTCACTCGCTTACCTTGACGTGCTTGATGCGCAACGCCGTTATTTCGACGCGCAAGTGGGACTAAGCAATGCCATCCGTGACGAATACATAGCACTTGTGAATCTTTACAAAGTGCTTGGCGGCGGCTGGCAACAAAAGTAGAATTATTACACGTCATGTGGCTTTTTTTGCTTATCTTTGTATAGATAAAAACATGAATCATCTATACAATATGCGCTATAAAAATTTCTTACTATATGCTTTAATGTCACTTGGATTTGCAGCCAATGCCCAAGAGCTTGTGATTCTGCACACCAATGACACCCATAGCCAGCTTGACCCCACCGACAAGAACCGCGGCGGCATTCTTCGCCGTAAAGCACTCGTGGACAGTGTGCGCGCTGCACAGCCGAATGTATTGCTTATCGATGCCGGCGATGCTGTGCAGGGAACACTGTACTTCACCCTGTTCGAGGGAGAAGCAGAGCGAAAGATGATGAACAACCTCGGCTACGACATTCAGATTCTCGGAAACCATGAGTTTGACAACGGCACTGAATCGCTTGCCCGTCAGTGGAAAGATATAAATGCCGAAAAGATAGCCACCAACTACGATTTAAGCGGCACCCCGCTCGAAGGCATCTTCAAGCCTTACACAGTTAAAGAGTATGACGGCAAGAAAGTGGGAATCATCGCCATCAATCTTGAGCCTAAAGGGATGATTGACGACGCTAAATCAGTTAACGTTAAATATCTTGACGGAATAGAAGCCGCCAATGCCATGGCTTGGTATCTTAAGAACATTCTCCACACTGATAAGGTCGTGGCTGTCACCCATGTAGGCTATAAGGATTCCACTCCCCCTACTCCAAGCGATGTAGACATAGCCCGCGCGTCAAAGGACATTGACATCATCATCGGCGGACATTCCCACACCGAAGTCAAGCCCGAGGACCCCGAAAATACTCCATGCCGAATACCGAATGCCAACGGCGACACTGTTTTAGTGGCACAAACAGGAGGAAGAGGCGAGAATTTAGGAGAAATCACCGTAAATTTCGACAATAACACCACCTCCTACCGCCTTATCCCGGTGGACAAACGCCTTGACAACCGCATCGACTCCGAAGCTGCCGCTTTATTAGCTTCCTACCGCACCCAAGTGGACTCACTTAAAAAGGTGAAAATAGGAAGAATGGCTCAGGAACTTCCTGCCGGAAGCACCGAACTGCTCAATTGGGTGGCTGATGTCATGCTCACAATGGGACAGAAGATGGTGGATGAACCCATTGACCTCGCCATAGTCAACAAAGGCGGCATACGCCGCGGACTACCTGCCGGCGACATAACCAAAGAGTTGATTATGACCATGCTGCCGTTTGACAATCATCTTAATGTAATGGAGATAAAGGGAAGCGACCTTATCGAAGCGTTCAATGTGATGGAGAAACGCGGCGGCGACGGAATAAGCAAAGGCTTCAACTGGAAGGAAACGGATCCCGAGCACGTGTATCGACTTCTCACCATTGACTATCTCGCCCATGGAGGCGACTATATGGAATCGCTCAAGAACGGAAAAATCACTTACGTCAGCCCTAAACGGCTTGACGAAACTGTGATTGAATTTCTTGAAAACTCTCCTAAAAAGCCCATTAAATACACTGACAATACCCCACGTATGTAATCCCCGTTTAAACATGAAACTTAAAAATCTATTCTTTTCATTGACATGCTTCCTCTCTCCCTTATGCATGACTGCGACAACACCCAACATCCTGTCATCGGCTGATGAAGGCAAAATGAACGCATGGGTGGACTCAGTATTCAACACTCTTACTGTCAAGCAGCAGATAGAGCAACTGTTCGTGCCTAAAGTAAATCCGGCAAACCTTGCCACAGCCAAGACAGCCATACACACCTACGTTGTGAACAACGGCGTGGGCGGACTCCTTTTCAGCAAAGGATCTATCGATAACTACGCCAAACTCATCGACTATGCCCGTTCATTGGCTAAAGTTCCGCTGATGATTACCCTCGACGGCGAATGGGGATTATCCATGCGTGTGCCGGGAACTACCAAGTTTCCTTACAACATGACATTGGGAGCCATAACCAATGACACCTTATTATATAAGTACGGACAGGAAGTGGCGCGCCAATGTCGCCGCATGGGTATTCAGGTCAACTTTGCCCCGGTGCTCGATGTCAACTCCAATCCTGACAACCCTGTAATCGGGTATCGCTCCTTCGGCGAGAATCCACGCAACGTGTCACGCCTTGGCATCGCTTATTCCAAAGGTCTGGAAGATAACGGCGTGATGGCTGTGAGCAAGCATTTCCCCGGTCATGGCGACACCAATCAGGATTCCCATGCCACATTGCCCACCGTGAATCATTCCCTTGCCACTCTCAAAGAATCGGATCTTGTTCCGTTCACTGACTTCATCGACAACGGACTTTCCGGCGTGATGGTAGCCCACCTCAATGTGCCGGCACTTGACGCATCGGGCAATCCTTCGTCCATGTCACGAAAAATCACCACAGGACTGCTTAAAGACCAACTCGGTTTTGAAGGACTTGTGTGGACCGACGGGCTTGCCATGAAAGGAGCCGACATCCAAGGCAACAAAAGTCTCCAAGCTTTTAAAGCCGGTGCCGACGTGCTGTTGGAATCACTGACAGTGAAAGCTGACATAGCCGCATTCCTCTCCGCGCTTGAAAAAGGAGAGATTACAAAGGAGGAAATAGCTGACCGATGCCGGAAAGTGCTAAAATTCAAATACGCTCTCGGGCTTGGAGTACCCATGGCGCAAGTGTATTCCACTTCTTTGAAATCCGAATTAAACACGCCTGAAGCCGAGGCTATAAACCGTGAACTCATAGCGGCATCAGTGACATGCCTGTCTAACAAAGACGGTCTTCTCCCTATTCACAATCTGGAAAAGGAGAGCATAGCCACCGTCAATATAGGCACTTCTGCCCATAACACATTCAGCGAATATTGCGCAAAATACGCCAAAGTGGATGCCTACGGCACTACCGCAGGATTATCCCCAGCCACATTAAGCGCAATAAAGAAGCACGACATAGTTATAGCTGCGGTGTACAACGACAAAGCCGCCTCAATAGCTGACCTTAAGAAACTTGAGGACTGCAAAAACCTGATTGTGGTATTCTTCATGAACCCTTACAAAATAGCCAAATTCGCACCGGTCAAGGCTTCGGCAATCATTTGGGAAGGTGAGGATAATTCCATCGCCCACCAGTACGGAGCACAGGCTCTTTTTGGCGGAATCAGGATAAACGGCACTCTCCCCGTGACAGTGGAAGGGGTAGCTAAGGAAGGTACAGGCATAGGAATTATGAAAACACGGCTCGGCTATGCTTCACCTGCCAATGTGGGAATAGACTCTTCGATGAAAAAAAAAATTGATTCCCTTGTCTCTGTAGGACTCCGCACGGGAGCATTCCCCGGATGCCAAGTGCTTGTGGCGAAGGACGGCTATGTGGTGTTTGACAAGAGCTACGGCTATACTGACAATACAAAGCTCCATAAAGTCAATGACTCCACCATCTACGATCTCGCTTCGGTGAGCAAAGTCACCGGGACTCTCCCCGGCATAATGAAAGCATACGATGAAAATTACTTTCAGCTAAACGAACCTGTGTCAAAATTCGTTCCGGAACTTAAAGACACCGACAAAAAGAACATCACCGTAGCTGAACTGCTGTATCATGAAAGCGGACTTCCCGCCACCATCGACATGAACAAGCTGATGATTGATACCGCTTCCTATACCGGCAAACTGTATTCACGAAGAATGAGGGGCGACAACACAATCAGGTTGCAGCGCGGTCTTTATGCCAACAGGAACGCACGGCTTCGCAAAGACCTCACTTCCTCCACTGAAAGCCCGGCAATGAACCGTGCCGCCGCTCATAATATATATGTGGGCGAAGCAACTCGTGACACTATATTCCGTCACATCTACGACGCAAAATTACGTCCCACCAAGAAATATCTTTATTCCGACCTCAACTTTGCGCTGTTGATGAACATGGAGGAAAACATCACCGGAGTGGCTCATGAGAATTGGGTGGAGAATAACATATTCGGTCCTCTCGGAGCTTACCGCACAGGCTATATTCCGCTAAAGCGGTACAAGGCTGCGGATATTGCCGCCACTGAAAAGGACAATTTTCTGCGCCGCCAGATGCTTAAAGGATATGTCCACGACGAACTCGCCGCCTACTCCGGAGGTGTGCAAGGGAATGCGGGACTTTTCTCCAACGCCAACGACCTTGCCAAGTTAGGTCAGATGTGGCTGAACGGCGGAACCTACGGCGGAGCCGAGATACTTTCCCTCGAAACAATAAAGGTGTTCACTGAGTCAAAAAGCCCGAATTCGCGTCGGCGACTCGGTTTTGACGCTCCTGACACTGACGATATCGAAAAAACTCCTACCGCCCCGGAAGCCCATGCTTCGACCTACGGACACATAGGATTTACCGGCACTTCCATATGGATAGACCCTGCTAACAACCTAATTTACATCTTTTTATCTAACCGCATAAACCCCTCGCGAAGCAATCCCGCATTCAATAGCCTAAATATCCGACCTAATATAATGAGTGCTATATATGGTGCGTTTTGATACTAAATCGACTTTTTTTATGGTAAAATGATAGGATATTAAGATTTTTATTGTAACTTTGTAGCCGTCGAACTAATTAAAATAAAAATCTCACAAGAAAGTTAGTATGAAAGCTACTGAAGTACTTGACGACCTGAGACGTCGTTTTCCAAATGAACCTGAGTATCTACAAGCCGTAGAAGAAGTAATTACCACTATCGAGGATGAATACAACAAGCATCCCGAATTTGAACGCTATAACCTGATTGAACGTCTTTGCATTCCTGACCGCATCTTCTCTTTCCGTGTGTCATGGGTTGACGACAAGGGTAAAGTGCAGAACAACATGGGTTACCGTATCCAGCACAACAATGCCATTGGCCCGTACAAAGGCGGTATACGTTTCCACTCTTCAGTTAACCAGTCAATCCTTAAGTTCCTCGCTTTCGAGCAGACATTCAAGAACTCGTTGACTACTCTCGCCATGGGTGGCGGTAAAGGCGGTTCCGACTTCTCTCCGCGCGGAAAGAGCGACATGGAAGTTATGCGTTTCTGCCAGGCGTTCATCCAGGAACTCTGGCGACACATCGGTCCTGACACCGACGTACCCGCAGGCGACATAGGTGTGGGCGGTCGCGAAGTCGGCTACATGTACGGTATGTACAAAAAGATGGCGCTTGAAAACACCGGAACATTCACCGGTAAAGGTCTTGAATTCGGTGGATCTCTTATCCGCCCCGAAGCTACCGGTTACGGTAACGTTTACTTCCTGTTGAATATGCTCAAGACCCGCGGCATCGACATCAAGGATAAAGTGGTTGCTATCTCCGGTTCAGGTAACGTTGCCACTTACACAGCCAAGAAGCTCCTTTCTCTCGGCGCAAAAGTAATCACAATGAGTGACTCTGACGGATGCATCTATGTTCCCGAAGGTCTTACCGAGGAACAACTCAACTATATCTTCCGCTTGAAGAACGAATATCGCGGACGTATACGTGAATTCGCTGAAGAATACGGTTGCGAATATGTTGAAGGCGGTCGTCCTTGGGGTTACAAGTGTGACATTGCCATGCCGTCAGCAACTCAGAACGAACTCGACGGTGACGACGCACGCACACTTCTCGCCAACGGATGCTTCGCAGTGAGCGAAGGCGCTAACATGCCTTCTACTCCCGAGGCAATCAAGGAATTCTTGAAAGCCAAGATTCTTTACGCTCCCGGAAAAGCCGCTAACGCAGGTGGTGTGTCAGTTTCAGGTCTTGAAATGGCACAGAACTCTCAGAAACTCTCTTGGAGCGAAGAGGAAGTTGATAATAAGCTCAAAAACATCATGGCTAACATCCATGCACAGTGCGCTAAATACGGCACTGAAGAAAACGGCTATATCAACTACGTGAAAGGTGCTAATGTGGCAGGCTTCATGAAAGTTGCCCGCGCCATGATGGCACAAGGTATCCTCTAATCCCGATACAGAATATCATTCTATACTGCACCCCCGATTCTTTCAGGAACCGGGGGTGTCATTTTTTTAACAAAATAGTGATATGTTTAAAAGAGATTTATTAACTTTGCGGACGTTACAAATTGATTACGAAAATGAACGTAAATATAGAAGAGCTTATAACTCTCAATTATGAACTTGAAGGGTTGCTATACATGGTTCTGCACCGCGGGGAGGAGACTCCTGACAAGGTGTGGCAGCTTATAGCCGAGAAGATACACGGATTGTCGGAAGGCATCGCGGAGCATAGTCCCGAAGCTGAATGCACAGTTCCCGTTACACCCACTCCGGCGGAAGAACAAAAAATGCCGGAACCTGAACCGGAAATTCTTCCCGAAGCCGTTCAAGAACCTGTAACACCTCCTGCAGATGAAGAGCCTGAAATTGCCGTTAAAGAAGAAGAGCCGGTAGAGGAAGCTCCAAAACCGGTGATAAGCTTGGCTGACGAAAAACGACCGGACACAAAAAATGAAGAACAAGGAATACGTCTTGATGAAAAATTGGCACGTAGAACCTATAAGGATTTACGCAAAGCATTCTCGCTCAACGACCGTTTCCGCTTCCGCCGCGAACTGTTCGGCAACAGCGAGAGCGACTTTTCCGACGCAATTAACATGATTGAAGCCATGTCATCACTTGAGGAAGCCAACGAATACTTCTATGATGACCTTAAATGGGACAAAAACAGTCAGGAAGTTCAAGACTTCATGGCAATAGTAGAGCATCACTTCGCATAACAACTTAATATGAGCGGCAAACTTTACATCGTCCCTACCCCTGTCGGAAATCTCGGCGACATGACATTCCGTGCCATCGACACGCTCAAAAACTGTGATCTGATTCTGTGCGAGGACACGCGCACAAGCGCAGTTCTTCTAAAACATTTTGAAATCACCACCCCTACGGCAAGCCACCACAAATGGAATGAACACAGAGCGGTGGACAACGTTGTTGAAAAACTAAAGTCAGGGATGAAAATTTCTCTTGTGAGCGATGCAGGCACTCCCGGTATTTCCGATCCCGGATTCATGCTTGTAAGAGCATGTCGCAACAACGACATCGATGTGGAGACTCTACCGGGTGCCACGGCACTGATTCCGGCGCTCATAAACTCAGGATTGCCCTGTGACAGGTTTGTGTTTGAAGGATTTCTTCCAGTAAAGAAAGGACGCGCCACACGCCTTGCCGAACTTGCCGAGGATTCCCGTACTTTTATCATCTACGAGTCACCGTTACGGCTTGTGAAAACATTGCAGCAATTAGCTGAAGTATGCGGCGATAACAGGGAAGCTTCAGTGTCGCGTGAGATTTCAAAATTGCACGACACCACTGTAGTAGGCAAGCTTTCTGAACTAATAGAACATTTCTCCGAAAACATTCCCAAAGGAGAGATTGTTATTACTGTTGAAGGTAAGGAGAAATTGCCTTCAAAGGATTCCCACCGCAACAAATACCGCACCGAGGAATCCGACAACGAGTAGAGAACTATTTATTTGTAAATATATTAACTATAACCAAAATAATATGAAAAAAATTATTACAATTATCGCAACAGCCGGATTAATCTGCCTGACTGCTTGTGATGGAGGGAAAATTAAGAAAATGGAGGCAGAGAACGTCCAGCTTGACGACTCTTTGCGGGTAGCCCTTGCTAATCAGGACAGCTTGTTGATTTTGTTGAACGACATCACCGATGGCATGAACCAAATCAAAGACCTGGAAAAGATTCTTGGAAGCACCAATGACTTGACATCGGAATCGCAGTCCCGCAAGGATCAGATTAAGCATGACATGGTTGCCATCCAGCAGGCATTGCAGGAACGCCGCGAACGTCTTGCCGAACTTGAGACAAAACTTAAAAATTCACAGAACTATAGCGGTACACTGAAAAAGACCGTTGAGAACTTAAAAGCTGAGATAGCCACACAAGAGGCTACTATCTCCACTTTGCGCAACGACCTTGCAGCCGCCAAAATTCAGATTGCCGACCTTGGCACCAAAGTTGACTCACTGACAGTGACCGTGGATTCAGTTACCGACGAGAAGATAAAAGCTCAGGCTGAATCACAGGCTTTGACCAATGAACTCAACACCTGCTACTACGCAATAGGAACAAAGAAAGAACTGAAGGAAGCCAAAATCATCGAAACAGGATTCCTCCGCAAGACCAAACTATTGCAGGCTGACTTCCAGCAAAGCTACTTTACCAAGGGCGACAAGCGTAACCTCACTATCATCCCGACCCACGCCAAGAAAGCAAAAATCGCCACTAACATGCCGGCTGATTCTTACGTAATCGAAGATGGCGAAGGAGGTAAAGTAATCCGCATCACTAACCCCGACAAGTTCTGGAGCCTCTCCAACTATCTTGTAATCCAAGTAGACTAAAATAGATATAATAACTGAAAAAGACTTCCGCGCAACTGCGGAAGTCTTTTTTTGTCGTTATGCGAAATCAGAAAGTGATCAGATAACCTCCTTGAGCACCCGGCACCACCCGATAGCGTCGCAGTCCGTATTTTAAATCAAACGCTTTCCCTGAAACCGGACTTCCGTTGTATTCATTGACATTATAGCACGAACCACACACAGGACATTCAGCTTTTAAGTCATCCTCCAGATACCGCACTCTAATGTCAGGCTTCGCCTCAAC
>DAAL01000258.1:0-3348 GCA_001701065.1 Bacteroidales bacterium GP4 | reverse complement strand
GCCATAACCGGTAAAAGTCATGGCTGTGTAGGGAAAATTAGAAGGAACTCGGTCCGACTTTATAAAATATCGGCTCTGTCCAAGTCCATGCACACCATATATGTCCCAATACCCCTGATTCCCTAAATCAAGGTAGACATTGGCTACAGGCACGCGGTCATCATCGACCGACGAACATGCGCTCAACACGGCAGCCGCCAATAAGGGAATAAACTTATTCACTTGCAAGCAGGGAGTCAAATGCTTTGTGGTAATGGGCGAAATCGAAATCGGCAAGAACCGAATCAAACATGGCACGGATGCGGTCATTGCAAAGATTGCCTATAGACCCTTCATGCACATGATGCACCTCCTTGACAGGCTCAAACTTACCGGCTTCTATCTCCAGTCCCACCTGTTTATAGGCATCACGGAACGGAACACCCTCCAGTGTAAGGCGGTTCACCTCTTCCACCGAGAACATATACTTATACCGGGGATCATCCATTATGTTCCGGTTCACATTAATCTTTGACAGCATTTCGCTCACCATGTCGAGAATTTCGATTATGGCATCGAAAGCCGGGAGGAAGTTCTCTTTTATAAGCTGGAGATCACGGAAGTAACCGGAAGGAAGATTGTTGGTAATCAACGTTATTTCATAAGGAAGAGCCTGGAGTTTGTTGCACTTGGCGCGTGTAAGCTCAAACACATCAGGATTCTTTTTGTGCGGCATTATCGATGAGCCGGTGGTGTACTTGTCGTCAAGTTTTATGAATCCGAAATTCTGAGAGTTGAAAAGACATGCGTCAAAAGCAAGTTTACCTACCGTGGCTGCAATATTAGCTATAGCCTGCGCCACGATACGCTCAGTTTTTCCACGCCCCATCTGCGCATACACCACATTATATGACAAATCTTCAAAACCAAGCAAGCGGGTGGTCATAGTGCGGTTGAGAGGGAACGACGACCCGTATCCCGCAGCTGATCCCAAAGGATTACGGTTAGCCACGGAGTAAGCGGCTTTAAGCACAGTGAGGTCATCGACCAGCCCTTCAGCATATGCGCCGAACCACAACCCGAAAGATGACGGCATAGCCACCTGAAGGTGAGTGTATCCGGGAATTATTACATCCTTATATTTCTCGCTTTGGTCAATGAGCACAGTGAACAGGCGAGCCACTGCCTTGGTGACATCCTCGATGCGGGAGCGGATGAACAGTTTCAGGTCCACAAGCACCTGGTCATTGCGGGAACGTCCTGAATGAATCTTCTTACCCACATCGCCAAGACGGCGGGTAAGCATCAGTTCCACCTGAGAGTGCACATCCTCGATATCGTCCTCTATTACAAAATCACCCTTCTCTATGGTGTGATATATATTGCGCAACTCATGCGAAAGGATTTTACATTCATCCTTCGTAAGAAGTCCTATGGACTCAAGCATTGCTATGTGAGCCAACGAACCGAGCACGTCATAACGAGCAAGGTACATGTCCATCTCACGGTCATGCCCTACGGTGTATTGTTCCACATTATGCTCTACCTGTGTACTTTTCTCCCAGAGTTTTGATGCCATCTTATGAAATTATTTTATACCGGCGAGATTTTTAATCATGTCGCCAAACTGAGAAGCTGCCTGCTGCAATTTAGGACCTACGAGAGGTTTGAGCATAGCCGGCATCTCCACGTCAATCGAAGTCACCACTTCAGTCGATTCGTCCCCCTTGGGTTCAAGGTTGATAGACAAGAATATGGGCACAGGAGCGTTTTCAGCTTGTAAAGCCACTCTCTTGCCCGGCACTTTCTCGGCTATTTTAAGGGTCATAGCGCCAGTGGGACCATTATTGATGGTAATCTTATCCTCCTCGAAAGTCACATCGCCCATCTTTGCCTTGACTTCGGTAGGAAGTTCATTAAGTTTATCCTGATAAGCTCCCAGATTGCTCACACGGTCATATACCACTTCCGCGCTTAGTGGAAGAGTAACAGGATTACTTGAGTATGTAGTCATAAATGTATATTCTTTTTAATCAGCTGTATTGTTGTTAGGCGCCCAGTTAGCCGGGTCTTTACGCCATTCTTTAAGAGTTTCCAAGTCACTCTCTTTGATGTAGTTGGTTTCAAGAGCGGCTTCAAGCATGGAGTTATAATTGCTCAATGTCACCAATTTCACATTAGCGTCATTAAAGCGTTTAACGGCAACAGGGAAACCATAGGTAAATATCGCTGCCATGCCCACAACTTCGCAACCGGCGTTACGGATAGCCTCAACAGCTTTCAAACTGCTTCCGCCGGTGGATATAAGGTCCTCGATAACCACAACTTTCTGTCCCACCTTAAGATTGCCTTCAATAAGATTCTCAAGACCGTGGTCTTTTGGAGAGGATCTTACGTAAACATAAGGTAATCCTAAAGTGTCAGCCACTAACGCACCTTGAGCTATGGCACCTGTGGCAACACCGGCAATAGCATCGGGACGTTCGAAGTTTTCCATAATCGTGCGACACAACTCCACCTTAATGAAGTTACGGAGGTCAGGATAAGAGAGAGTTTTACGATTGTCAGTGTATATGGGTGAATTCCATCCTGACGCCCACACGAAAGGCACATCGGGTTGAAGCTTTATTGCACTAATTTTCAACAGTTTTTCGGCTACGAGACTTTCTAACTTTTTCATCTTGAACATTACTTTTAGTTTTCGGTGCAAAGTTAAAAAAACGAAGTACAAAAATCAAATAAATAGCCCTAAATCGTCACGTGCCGACACTAATTTTATAATTTTTATGTATTGGGGTCAACTTGCGGTATCGCATCCGAGTTTTTTAACCCATGTTTAAGCCAAGTTCCACGCAGCAAGCGCACCAAAAATATCGAGCCTCGGAAACACAACTCTATGCACATAGCTGTCCACACTCCGTCCACGCCCCACACCGGAGCCAACAACGCGGCAAGCGGTATACGCACAAGCCATATGCTGGAAAAATTCATTATCGAAGGCACCAAAGTGTCACCCACACCCACCATCACACCATAAGCCACAATCGAAGCCGCAAACATGGGTTCAGCCCATGATTCAATACGCAACGCCGAAGCTCCGAGACTACTTATCTCCTTTACAGGCGTGAGCATATCCATAATAGCAGGAGCAGTCAACCACATAACAGCACCCATTATAGTCATGACTATCATTCCAAGCCCAACGGTTATGTAGCCGAACTGTTTAGCCAACTTTTTACGTCCCGCTCCGTAGCAGTGCCCCACAAGAGTGGTGGCGGCATCGGCTATACCGTAGCCAGGCATATAGCACAACGCTTCGGCAGTCACGGCAAACGCATTGGCGGCTATAGCCATGACCCCGAGCGGAGC
>DAAL01000025.1 GCA_001701065.1 Bacteroidales bacterium GP4 | reverse complement strand
TTAAGCAATTTTTTGCCGGCTTCTTTAGCTTCCTCTCTGCCTTTGTCAGTGAGGTCCACATCAGTCCACCCGGTAAACCGGTTTTCCAGATTCCACTGGCTCTGTCCGTGGCGTAGTAATATTATGCGTTTCATTTTGCCGGTGATTTTTTGTTATCGATGAGTTTATACATAGGCAGCATGAAAATCCATGTGGCTATGCAGAACGGAGCCGTCAAGGTGGCAATTCCCACCGGCGACAAGAATGCGTCAAGCGCAGCCTGCACAAACACTGTAGCCACTATACCTGCCAGACTGTAAAAGAACGATTTTACTCCGGGACGGTAGAATGTGCATCCGAGAGCTATACCGGTAAGTACGGGCGAGAACCCGAAGAGTCCGTTCACAATATCGGAATGATCAGCGTTGAACACTATAGCCACAAAGAGCGACAGAGCCGACGCTATCATAGCCCATGCGGCAGCCCAACGGCTACAGATGGCAAGTCCGACAATAAAGAATATTCCGGTTACCCATGAATTGATAAGGAACACCTGAGCTATTCCCTTTAGCCAATAGATGACAAGGTCAGTAAAGTTGTAGCTCATGGCTGCGGTTTCCACATGGGTGGGTAACGCGGCTATCGATTCTCCCACGGGAGGAAGTTGTCCCATCATGCGCGCCGACAGCAGAATGAACCACGACACTGCTATGAACGGGAAAGTGTAGGAGGTAGTGTTGAACGGCGCAAACACATTGTTGAATCCGCGTCGTGCTATTACCGTCAGTCCTGCGCCCAACACGGTCATCACCCATGCCCACACGGTGTTGCCCAGGAAAGTGAATACGGCGCATCCCACCAGAATGCCGTTGAAGCCCCAAAGACCTTGGTCCCCGTCGGACTTGGATTCAAAAATGTAACCTGCGAGCGTCGAAGCCACGAGTCCGGTCAATGCTCCCCAAGCCACGAGAGGGCTGCTTTCTCCAGCAGGTCCGTAAGCACCCCAGAATATGCCGATGAGTATAAACAGTCCTGTCCATGCGCTGCCTTGGAACATCACCTGTCCGGCTCCTTTAAGTGTCCCTTCAATGTAAGTGAACAATGTCCTTGATGATTTAGCTACCGTGTCCATAATTATATAATTTTAAATCTATTCTAATCATTTCTATTTCGTTTACCGCCACGGAAATTCCGGTGGAAGCGGGTGCTCTTTCACGGTCATTCTCACCGTGTTGCAGAATTCCCTCACGATGGCCTTTATGGGTTGAGCCTCCATTCCCAGCACTTTGTACAGCAGTCCGGCATTATTGGGTAGGCGGGTGATTCCGGTGGCTATGCCTTTCGATGGGGTATACGCTGCCGAGGTTGCTTCATATATCTTGTCGGCTTTGTCCCTCGGTGTAAGCACCACCACATTGGCATACATGTCAAATCCTCCCATTATGCCTATATTGCGCATGTTCACCTTAGGCGGCTCAATCAGAAACTTCTCACGGAACAGAGGTTCGCCTGACGGGCGACGGGCGTTGCAAGTCACCGACAGGATGTCGTACTTGAATATCTCGTTGTCGCGGTGTTTTCTTCCGCAAGTGTAAAGTTCGCTGTAAAACAGAGTGGCTGACGGATGGCAAGTGATGTCAGTGTAGGACACGAAGCGGGAGTTCTTGCACGGGATGATGTGCTCCGGCATATATTCCAGATAAGAATCCTCCTCCATGACTATTGATTGGTACATGGCTGAAAAGTTATCCTTCATTTCAGCTATCTTGGTAGCGGCTCCGGTGGTTATGTGCCCGAACGCTCCCTTGCGCATTTCTATTTCCTGATAGTAGCGGTCGCCGTCCACGTTGGGACCTCCCGATGACAGAATGTACACAACCGGCATTTCCGNNAACTCCCGCTTCGTGTCCTACACTGACAGTTCCTTCTGGACAATGAGAGGTGCAATGCGCTCATGGTCGCGAAGAATACTTTTTCCTCCGGCATCGATTTCGAATCCGAGCCTGAGGTAACCCACTTTCCCCGGCGCGCCTATGTACATGGCTCGGGTGGGGTGGTTGAACGGTTGCATTTCACGCATTCCCGTTAAAAAATTCATCTCAGGAGAGGCTATTACATCTTTCATATCTTGACACCCTGTTAAACGTTTTTATATCAGTTTTAATCTAACCGCCATTGTCAGCCGCACAGCCTATTTTGAATGGTCAAATAGAGCCATAGCCTTGATAAGAGCAACAAGCTCCTCGATACCCTCGCCGGTCATGCAGTTAGTGAACACAAACGGTTTTCCGGGACGCATGAGCTTCGAGTCATGGTCCATCACCTCCAGCGAAGCGTGGACGTAAGGCGCGAGGTCAGTCTTGTTTATCACAAGGATGTCGCTTTGCGAAATACCGGGGCCGTCCTTGCGCGGAATCTTGTCGCCCGCCGCCACGTCTATGACATAGATAAAGAAGTCGACAAGCGCAGGCGAAAAGGTGAGGGTGAGGTTGTCGCCGCCCGATTCTATAAACACTATGTCAGTGTCAGGAAACTTTGCTTCCATCTCTTCCACGGCTGCGATGTTCATAGACGGGTCCTCACGCACAGCTGTGTGGGGGCAGGCTCCGGTCTCCACGCCTATTATGCGGTCCTCCAGCAATACGCCTTTAAGCATACGGCGCACATGCTTGGCATCCTCGGTGGTTACTATGTCGTTAGTGATAATCAACACTTTAAATCCTTCTTTAATCAGATGTGGAGTTATTGCCTCGATCAATGCCGTTTTGCCTGACCCTACGGGGCCTCCGACTCCTATTCTACAAGTACTCATAAATATTCTTCTTTAGTTAAAACCTATTAGTTCATAAACATTCTCATTGTTCCTTTTTCATGCAGCGATGCCATGATGTCTATCCCCGGCACAAATGCCCGCATGTCCTCAAAGTCGAGATTGCGTATAGCCTCGTAGTCCGAAGCTATCACGGGAGCCATGTCGTAGGCTATCTTCTGTGTGTCGTAGTGTGACACCCTCACGCACCTTAGAGCCGCGCCGAGAATCATGTTCACCACTCCGAACTGTTGGGAAGTGAACATCTCCTCCTCATCCATCCCTGCCTCAGCCATGGCTATGGCATGCATGACCGGGTAAGTGCCCGGAGTCGCGCCTGAATTGATGTCGGCAAGGAACCGGGTGATAAGTTCCGAATCGACTATGTGGGTCATAAGCTCCGCCATCTTCTTGCCCATGCGTAATACCATCTGACGCGCTTCGTCGTTCATCTTGCACAGAATCACCTGTTCGTCAGCTTCAAGTATTTTCTCGTATATTCCCGCTTTAGCCGCACGGAAAGCGATAAGCGATGCTATTCCGTCACTGTAGGCTGACTGCATCGAAGCCGCTTCCACATACTGCCGCAGAGTGTCGGCATCGTGCACAAGCTTTTCGTAGGATGCTGTTTCGAGACCGTTGGAAAACGAAAAAGTACCCACCGGAAACTGCGAGTCGCTCATTTCTATGATCCGCATGATTGATTGGATAGAGGAACTGCTCATGATGTGATGTTTTTTAATCCTTATTATAAGTTATGATCGTGATGATGGTCATGATCATGATGGCTGTGGGTGTGGGTGATTATTTCACCGTCCACGATGTGCACGTGGGGCATTCCCTCCGCGTCATGGGTGTGCACATGGGCGTGGCTTTCCTGGGATGTTCCGCCGAAAAGCCGGCGTATTTCGTGAGGCGCGAGGTAAGGTATCACCTCTTTGCCTTCTTCAAATGTATAAGTGATTCCCGGAATGGCATGAGTGTCAAGCACGCTCTTCATCACCTTCTTGTCCACGGTTAGCGGAATGTACACCTTAGTGCCTTTTATGATAGCGGGCCAGTGCTGATTGCCTATCGCATGACCCAGTTCGATACATGTCTGTATAATAGTGAGTTTATCCTCTTTTTCTATTGCGCCGAGGTCAATCACAAGAACCGGGTTCAGATTGATGCTTGCGATGATTGCAGTGTTGGTCGCCGGGTCATATTCGAGGACATCGCCTTCTATAAGCTGCGAGTTTCGCTTCAATGCCACCGCGCATTCCGTACCTTTGTCGCCAATGACAATGAATCGGCTTTTTTGTGCCGTCCATTGGTCCAGGTTAAGGTGTTCCACATCAGCCCGGGCTATTTTTTCGGCAAGTTGCGCATCCTTGTGTATGTTGCCTAAAATGTCGTTATATATCTTCATAAACAATAGTTGTTTTAAAAAAGCGGGTTGCCAAGAGTTGTTGATGACAACCCGCCGGTAATTATAATCGACTGTCAGAAAAAGTCGTTAACTGAACCAGTAAAGCTGTGCAAGCGGGAGTTCCGGTGCCGGTGGAACATAGGCGAGTTCGCCGTCCACGTAGGCATAGAATGTTTCGGGGTCAATCTCGATACGAGGCATGGCTGTGTTGCGTACCATGTTGTACTTGGAGAGCTGACGCACACCGTGTACAGGGTAGCATATACGTTCAAGACCGAGTTTCTCAGGCACGCCGGCATCGATTGAAGCACGTGACATGAGGTTGACGCAGGTCGATGTAAGCGCTTTTCCGAATGCTCCGTACATAGGACGCATGTACACCGGTTGAGGAGTAGGCAGTGAAGCGTTGGGGTCGCCCATCTGCGCCCAGTTGATAAGACCGCCCTTGATCACCATCTTAGGCTTGGTTCCGAAGAATGCCGGTTCCCAAAGCACGAGGTCAGCCATCTTGCCCTTCTCGATAGAGCCGAGGATGTCAGCGCATCCGTAGGTTATAGCCGGGTTAATGGTAATCTTGGCAAGGTAACGCAATACACGGAAGTTATCGTTTTCGTCGCTGTCCTCGCGGAGTTTTCCACGAGCGTCCTTCATGAATGAAGCCATCTGGAATGAACGCATGAATGATTCACCCACACGTCCCATAGCCTGAGAGTCAGATGATACCATTGAAAGCACTCCGAGGTCATGGAGGATGTTCTCCGCCGACTGGGTTTCAGGACGTACACGGCTTTCGGCAAATGCCACGTCGCTCGGGATGTTAGGATTAAGATTGTGGCACACCATAATCATGTCGAACAACTCAGCCTTGGAGTTGATACCGAACGGCAGTGTAGGATTGGTTGACGAAGGAAGCACGTTAGCCATAGAAGCCACTTTCAGCAAGTCAGGAGCGTGACCGCCGCCTGCGCCTTCAGTGTGGTAAGTGTGGATGGTACGTCCGTCCATTGCTGCAATTGAATCCTCCACGTAGCCTGATTCATTCAATGTATCGGTGTGGATAGCCACCTGAACGTCAAGACGGTCAGCCGAGTCAAGGCAGGCACGTATCGCAGCCGGGGTTGAGCCCCAGTCCTCGTGGATCTTGAATCCGCAGCTACCTGCGTAAATCTGTTCGTCGAGGGTTTCTTTCACTGAACTGTTGCCTTTGGCAAGACATCCGTAGTTGATAGGAATACCTTCGAATGATTCAAGCATCTTGTACATATTCCAGATACCGGAAGTGATGGTTGTGCCGTTGGTTCCGTCAGTCGGACCTATACCTCCGCCGATAAGGGTAGTGATACCTAATGTCACTATTCTTGACCCTAT
>DAAL01000059.1 GCA_001701065.1 Bacteroidales bacterium GP4 | reverse complement strand
CTGGTCAACATGCCTCGGCGGCAGTAGCCAATGGATGTTCCGGCTTCCCATTCTTTGATGGAGATGATGGTTGTGCGGAGTGTGCTCACCGGCTGCAGGTCGCCCTGCGAATGGTCGGGGAGGGTGGGTACTCCGTAAAGGCATATGCCAAGGCGCACCATGTCATATTGATACTCGGGGAAACGTGTAATTCCGGTGGAGTTCAATATGTGTCGGAGGATGTGGTAGTCAAATCCGCTCTGCAATGTGTCGCAGCAACGCTTGAAAATGTCAAACTGCTCATGGGTGTAGTCGTCCATGTCAAGACAGTCAGCGGCAGCAAGGTGGCTGAACACTGATTTGGCGTAGATGTAATCCTGCGATTTAAGTATCTCGATCAGGCGCAGCATGTCAGGCTCAAGGAATCCAAGACGGTGCATTCCTGTGTCGAGTTTTATGTGGACGGGATAATGTTTGACTCCGTTTTTCCGGGCTTCCCTGATGAAGCGTTCAAGGATGTCGAAAGAGTATATCTCCGGTTCAAGGCAATTACTGAAAAGAGTGTCGTAATTGTCGACACGTGGATTCAGAATCATGATGGGCATTGTAATGCCGGCTTTGCGGAGTTCGATGCCTTCATCGGCAACAGCCACGGCAAGATACGCCGCTCCTTGGTTTTGGAGTGTTTTTGCGAGTTCATAGGACCCTGCTCCGTAGCCCGATGCTTTCACCATCGCCACAATGCCGGTGGTGGGACGCAGGCGTGAACGGAAGTTGTTGAAGTTGCGCACTATTGCGTCAAGATTCACTTCAAGCACAGTTTCATGCTGTTTGGCTTCGAGGATGTTCCTTAGACGTTGGAATCCGAAGCGAGGACTTCCTTTTATAAGAATAAGTTCATTACGGAACGCTGACGGATTGAGCGTGGACAGTAGATTGTCAGCACTTTTATAGAACTGGGCGTTTCCGGTGAATGAGCGGGAATGGGCTGATATCTCAGGACCCACACCTATCAGGTGCTTTACTCCTTTCTCTTTCAATAGCTGTGCTACCTTGAGGTAAGCCACATCGGGGGCAAGAGTTTCATGTTCAAGGTCACTCAGTATTACGGTTATGGAACGTTCTGAGGTCGCGCGTTGCAACATGAAGTCAAGTGCCGGGGCAAGCGAATAAAAGTCGCTTGCGTAGCTGTCGTACACTACAAGGCAATTGTTGATGCCGTCAATCACGTTAAGGCGGGTGCTGACTTTAGGCAATGACGCCATGCGTGAAGTTATAACATCGGGTGCTATGCCGAGATAGAGCATAACGCCAAGGCAGTTCATGGCGTTCTCTATGGATATTTTGTCAGTAAACGGTATTGTAAAGCTGAATTCTTTACCGTCGAACACGGCTTTAATCAATGTGTCGAATTCATTGATGGTGGCTTGTGCCTTTATGGAAGCCACGTTGTTATCGCTGTTGAGCGACCAGGTGAGCCTGCGGCACTTATAACCGGAACGGTCAAGAGCTTCGGCGATTTCAGGCATGTCAGCGCAGTACACCACTACTTCGCTATCCTTAAAAAGCTTTATCTTTTCGTCGCTTTTTTCGGTCAGGGACGAGAATCCTTCATCATGTTCATGCCCTATATTGGTAATGACACCGATGGTGGGGTGGATTATGGACTGCAGCACGTCCATCTCGCCGGGGCGCGATATTCCTGCCTCGAATATGCCTAACCGGGTGTTGTCATTCATCTCCCACAGCGACAAGGGAACTCCTATCTGGCTGTTGTAGCTTCTCGGGCTACGGGCGATTGTGAAGTCGGGCTGCAACAGCACATTGAGCCATTCTTTTACAATGGTCTTTCCCCGGCTGCCGGTTATGCCTATTACCGGCACCTGATATTGGTCGCGTAAGTGCCGGGCTATATCCTGAAGGGCTTTACGGCTGTCGGGAACGCATATCATGTTCACTCCCGGAAGTCCTTTGCATCCGTTAGGAATATTTTCCACGATAAAGTTCTTCACGCCTTTCTCCAATAGTTCCGTGATGTATTTATGTCCGTCGTTATTGGGGGTGCGCAATGCGAAGAACAAGGTTTTGTCAGGGAACGCAAGTGTGCGGGAGTCGGTGAGTAACAAGCTCACCTCATTATCGGGGAATGCCGGAACCGGTTGACCGAGTATTTCGGCTATTTGTGCTGCTGTGTACATTTTTTTTCTGCAAATTATTGTTATAAGGTAACAATTGACTCACAAAATTACATCATTTTCTTCAAGTGAGCATACTCTTGTAAATAAAAAACATTTTTTAAGGTGAAGTGAGGTGTTAATTGGCGATTGTTTATTATCTTTGCGGAAGTTTTTCAGTAAATGACCAAAACTACGAATAAGTATATCTTTTTTATTAATAATAAAATATTACTGACATGGTAAGTTACAAAGATTTGGGCTTGGTGAACACTCGCGAGATGTTTGCAAAAGCTATCAAAGGCGGATATGCAGTTCCTGCCTTCAACTTCAACAATATGGAGCAGCTTCAGGCTATCATCAAGGCTGCTGCAGAGGATCGTTCTCCGGTAATCCTTCAGGTGTCTAAGGGTGCTCGTAACTATGCTAACGCTATCCTTCTCCGTTACATGGCTCAGGGTGCTGTTGAATACGCAAAGAGCCTTGGATGGGAAAATCCTCAAATCGTTCTTCACCTTGACCACGGTGACAGCTTCGAACTTTGCAAGGACTGTATCGACAACGGATTCTCTTCAGTAATGATTGACGGTTCTCACCTTCCTTACGAAGAAAATGTAGCTCTTACCAAGAAGGTTGTTGACTACGCTCACCAGTTTGACGTAACAGTTGAAGGTGAACTTGGTGTGCTTGCAGGTGTTGAAGACGAGGTTTCTTCTGACCACCACACTTACACTGACCCTGAAGAAGTAATCGACTTTGCTACCCGCACAGGCTGCGATAGCTTGGCTATCTCTATCGGTACTTCTCACGGTGCTTACAAGTTCACTCCCGAACAGTGCACCCGCAACGCTGAAGGCAAGCTCGTTCCCCCGCCATTGGCATTCGACGTGCTTGACGCTGTTATGGAAAAACTTCCCGGATTCCCCATCGTGCTTCACGGATCTTCTTCAGTTCCCCAGGAATATGTGGACATTATCAACCACTACGGAGGCAAACTCCCCGATGCTATCGGTATTCCTGAAGAGCAGCTCCGCAAGGCAGCTAAGAGCGCAGTTTGCAAAATCAACATCGACTCTGACAGCCGTCTTGCCATGACCGCAGCTGTACGTAAAGTTCTTGCTGAAAAACCGGCAGAATTTGACCCGCGTAAATATCTCGGTCCGGCTCGTGACGAAATGGAAAAACTTTACAAGCACAAAATCGAAAATGTGCTTGGAAGCAAGGACAAAGCATAATGTTTAGGGCAATATATTGAAAAAGTGTGGACGGCATTCCGGTTTTCCGGGATGCCGTTACTTTTTTATTGAAATCAGCCAAAAACGCATTTGTATTGTAGGGTTAGTTGTGATAAGACAGCAATATTTTGTAACTTTGCAGTATAATTTTAAATATTGAAATTCATGGCTCTTCAATGCGGTATAGTAGGATTGCCCAATGTGGGTAAATCAACTCTTTTTAATTGTCTCTCAAATGCTAAAGCACAGTCAGCAAACTTCCCGTTTTGTACAATCGAACCTAATGTGGGTGTCATAACGGTGCCTGACGACAGGTTGACCAAGCTTGTGGAAATGTGTCAGCCTAAAAGCGTGGTCCCCGCCACAGTGGAAATTGTGGATATAGCCGGGCTCGTTAAAGGCGCAAGCAAGGGTGAAGGTCTTGGAAACAAGTTCCTCGCCAATATTCGTGAGACTGATGCCATAATCCATGTGCTTCGCTGTTTCGACGATGATAACATCACCCACGTGGACGGAAGTGTGGATCCTATGCGCGACAAGGAAATCATCGATTACGAACTACAGTTGAAGGATCTTGAAACGGTGGAATCCCGTATCGCCAAAACCCAAAAGCAAGCTCAGACAGGCGGCGACAAGGTGGCAAAAATGCAGTATGAGGTGTTGTGCCGGTTCAAAGAGGCTCTTGACCAAGGAAAGCCCGCACGTTCAGTGACATTTGACGGCGTGGATGAGCAGCGGTTTGCCCGCGACTTGTTCCTGTTGACCAATAAGCCTGTGCTTTATGTGTGCAATGTGGATGATGCGTCGGCTGCCACAGGAAATAAATATGTGGAAGCTGTCAAAGAAGCCATAAAGGACGAGAACGCACAACTTCTTATTGTAGCGGCACAGACCGAGGCGGATATTGCTGAACTTGACACATGGGAAGAACGTCAGGAATTCCTGAACGAGATAGGTCTTGAGGAATCAGGCGTGAGCCGTCTTATCCGTTCAGCCTATGCTTTGCTGAATCTACAGACATATTTCACTGCCGGACCCGATGAAGTGAGGGCATGGACTTTCATGCGTGGTTCGAAGGCTCCTCAGTGCGCCGGAATCATACACACTGACTTTGAAAAGGGATTTATTCGCGCCGAGGTTATCAAATATGACGATTATGTGACTCTTGGCGGAGAAAATGCGGTCAAGGAAGCCGGCAAACTGTCAGTTGAAGGAAAAGAATACGTGGTGCAGGATGGCGATATCATGCACTTCCGTTTCAATGTATAAATATTTATAAAATGTTGGAAAGTGTAAAAGCAAAGCTTCTTCAGGGCGTTCCCGCCACAATCGAGGAGGCTTTGGAGCTTAACCGGCGTTATTCGACCGACGAGTTGGCTGATATCGCCGATGAAGTCAGGAAAAAATGGTGCGGCGACGTGATTGACACTTGTTCGATAGTCAACGCACGCTCCGGACGTTGTTCGGAGGACTGTAAATGGTGCGCTCAGTCGCGTCATCATTCAACAGGCATCGACGAGTACAGTTTTTTGTCGGCTGAGGACACAATGAAAGCCGCCCGGATGAATGTGGATGCCGGAGTGCGTCGTTTCTCTATGGTGACAAGCGGAAGAAAAGTGTCCAAGAACGATCTTAAGGTGTATTGCGCCACTTATTCCGAGCTCAGCCGCAATACGGGTCTTTACTTGTGCGCATCCATGGGACTTTTGAACAAGGATGAACTGCAGATGCTGCATGATGCCGGAGTGAAACGCTACCATTGCAATCTTGAGACTTCCTCAAGATATTTCCCGTCACTGTGCTCTACCCATTCCCATGAAGAGAAGCTCCGCACTATAAAAGCTGCGCGTGAAGCAGGGATGGAGATATGCTGCGGCGGAATCATAGGGATGGGCGAGGAGATGGAGGACCGTCTTATGCTTGCGCAGGAAGCCCGCGAAGCCGGTGTCGTGTCTATTCCTATAAATATACTTATTCCCATCAAAGGCACGGCTCTTCAGGACACGCCGCTGATAAGCGAGGATGAGATTATACGTTCAGTTGCTTTGATGCGGTTCATTGCGCCAAAGCTCACTTTGCGTTTTGCGGGAGGAAGAATGCGTCTTTCCAAGAAGTTAATGGCGCGTATACTCCGAGGCGGTATGAATGGAGCTCTTGTGGGCGACATGCTCACTACTATAGGCAATGCCATAGCCGAGGACAAAGAAATGTTTAAGGCTACCGGCTACCGCGAGGAACCGTTGAACCTGTAAACATCATTGGCTCGACTGTTGTTAAAAAGTCATGATACTGAACATCGTTTATCTCATACTTGGTGCCGTGCTTATACTTGCCGGAGCCAATTATCTTACCGAAGGCGCATCGGCTGTCGCAAAGAAGTGGGGCGTGTCTGACCTTGTTGTCGGTCTTACCATCGTGGCATTCGGCACGTCGATGCCGGAGTTTGTGATTAGTGTTATGTCCGCAATCAAGGGTAGTGCAGGACTTGCCATCGGCAACATTGTGGGAAGTAATATCCTCAATGTGTTAGTGATTGTGGGATGTGTGGCACTCGTTTCGCCTATAAAGGTGCATCGAAGTCTGATGAACAATGAGATTCCGCTGGTAATTCTGTCGGCACTGGTGCTTCTTGTGTGCGCCAACTCTTCCTTCCTTGACGGAACGGCTACTGACTACATAGGAAGGGTCGACGGGATAATGATGTTGTGCTTCTTTGCCATATTCATGCGTTACACGCTGTCGAGGGCGAAAGTCCCGGATGGAATGTCGGACTTACCTTCACCGGAAGCCGCCGCTGAAGTGACCTCGGAGGTCGAAGCGGTAAAGGATATTAAAATGTGGCTTGCCGTGCTATATATAATAGGTGGACTTGCCGCGCTGATAGGAGGGGGCGAGTTGTTTGTCAACGGAGCTTCGGGCATCGCACGTGGACTTAATGTGAGCGACTCCATAATCGGTCTTACCATTGTCGCTGCCGGCACTTCCCTGCCTGATCTTGCGGCATCAGTCGCAGCTGCTGTGAAGCATAAGCCCGGACTTGCCGTAGGTAATATAGTCGGAAGCAATGTGTTCAACATCTTTTTTGTGCTGGGTACAGCATCCACCATCAGTCCGCTGTCGATGGGCGGAATCACCAACATTGACCTGTTTGTGCTGTTGGGAGCATGTATTCTTTTCTGGCTGTTCGGGTGGTTCTTCAAGGAACGCACCATCACCCGTGTGGAGGGTGGCATCCTCGTAGCTTGCTTTATAGCCTACACCACCTATCTTGTCCTAAACGCATAATGCGCAATAACTTCTTTTAAATTCAAGAAAGCATATTATAAAAGGAGTCAGCCATCGTTAAACGGCTGACTCCTTATTTTTATGCCTGTGAGTAACGCGTTATTTCTTGTCGATGTCTTTGAGGAGTTCCTCGACGGCGCGATGCAGCTGCTGGTCCTCGCCGGTGACGATTACTTCCGGATCATTGAGGATGTAAACGTCAGGTTCGAGTTGGGTGTTTTCGAGGTAATTGCCTTGTGCGGTTTTGAATCCGACAACCGGCACACCGAATACCATTGTGGGGTCTTGCATGGTGATCCAGTTGACACTTGACATGGTTCCTGGTACAGGTGCTCCCACGAGTTTGCCGAGTTTATTGTACTTATATACCCACGGAGTACCATGAGCGTTGCTGTAATTTGACTCGTTCTGCACCAGGATGCTCGGTTTGTTCCATCGGCGGCTGGGCATGTCGCCTATGCGTTTTCCGCGAATCTCCTGTGTGAGGTATTTATCGCCGCTGAACAGCACTTCGATATCTTCATGAAGTCGACCGCCCCCGTTCCAACGGGTGTCAATAACTATACCGTCTTTGTCGATGTATTTACCGAGGATGTCGGCATAGATTGTCTGGTAGCTTTCGTTGTCCATGCTTTCGATGTGGACATATCCGAGTCGTCCGTTTGACCAGCGGTCAACATCGGCGGCGCGCTGCTTAACCCAACGTTTGTAAAGCAAATCGCTGAAAGCTCCTGACGAAACGGGGAGAACCACTTCTTCCCAGCGTTTTCCGTTGGCGGGATTGTAAAGTGACACAAGAGTTTTCTTGCCGGCTACTTTGTCAAGAAGACGGTCGGTGGAAACGGTGTCATTGAGTGCGGTGGAATTGATTTTTTCAATGATTACACCGGGAACGACCAATGTGTTGGCATGGTCAAACGGACCGTTTTCTACAATTTCGGCTATTTTAAGACCATTGCCGGTGTAAGTCATGTCATAAAGGAGTCCGAGTGACGCAGTGCGCGCTCCTCCAAGCGACGGACGGAATCTGCCTCCGGTGTGGGATGCGTTAAGTTCGCCGAGAAGTTCGCTCAGAAGTTCAGCGAAGTCATAGTTGTTGGCTATGTGGGGCATGAACTTGCGGTAAGCTTCAGTCATCTTGTTCCAGTCAAGCCCATGCATATCCTTACGGTAAAACCGCTTGCCGGCTTCCTGCTTAACATAGTCAAACATGAAGTTGCGCTCAGCCTCGGGATTCAACTCCATAGTGGCAGAGTAGGTGATGGGTGAAATCTTTTCCGATGCCACTTTCATCGCCTTCATGTCACGGCTGCTGAGGATGAAAAGGTTGTCGCCTTTCTTGTCAAGCGAGAGACTTGCGTGACCCATGCCCTTGGATGCTACCTTGTTGTCGCCTTCACGAAGGTCGATTTTCCACAAATCATAACCTGAGCCTTGTCCTGCGGCAATATAATAGAGGGTTTTGTTGTCCTTTGTCACGATAAAGTCGCCGGTGGAGCCTGACGACGGAGTAAGGCGAACGATGCGTTCAGTGATTCCGTCCTCCACTTTAACTTCCGGTTTGTTGTCTTTCTTGTCATCGGAAGTCTTTTCATCCTTCTTGGAGTCTTTCTTATCGTCCTTGCCTTTGGTGGCTTTCTCTTTATCCTCTTTCTGCTGCTTTTCAAGCTCTTTCAGAAGTTCGTAATCCTCCTTGGAAAGACGGAACTTGTCATAAGCGTCCTGAGTGAGGAATGCCATCATAATATCGGTCTGTGATCCCCAAGATGCCTGGCTGCGCATTCCGTAGCGTTCGGTAGCGAAGAGTATGGCTGATCCGTCGGGAGTCCAACGTGGATTTTCATCCACATAGGAAGAACGGGTTATGTCAATGATTTTTGGTTCACCGGTAGTGTTAACGATAGCTATGTCACTATAAGGATAGTGACCGTTAGAGAGGTTTTCAAAAGCTATCCACTTGCTGTCAGGCGACCACACATAGTAGAATCCTCCATTTTGTGTAGGATAGGTGGAGCCGTCAGTTATTTGACGTACTTTCTTGCTCTCGACATCCATCACCATCAATTTGTTGCGGTCCTGGATGAATGCAAGCTGTTTGCCGTCAGGAGAGAATGAGGCATATCCTCTCTCAATGCCGTCTTTGCTGTTAAACAACGGTTTTTCTTCTATCGTAGTGGCGTTGGGGAAATTCAAATCCTCTTTACGCGCAATTTTTGCTTCATATAAATTGGCATGACCGTCACGCAGGCTGGTGTAGACGAGGGTGCGGTTGTCATCGCCCCATGTAACGTCCGATTCAGCGGCAGCCGAATGGGTAATCTGCTTGGTGGTGTTATAATCCACTGATGTCACAAACACCTCGCCACGGCTCACGAATGCCACTTGCTTTCCGTCGGGCGACGGAACCGCATCCTGAACGCTTGATACACGTAATGTCTCAATGGGGGTCTCGTCGTCGTTAACTATGCTGATATTTACTTTCTGCGGGGTTTTGTCTCCGTTCAAGGTGTAAATCTCGCCGTCGTAAGTGAACGCCATAGTTCCATTGGATGCTTGAGAGAGGAAACGCACCGGATGAGTCTTGAATGTGGTGACCGGAGTAACTTGCGAGTGCGATGCCGCATCCATCGAATAGATGTTCATGCTCTTGCCGTCGCGTTCGCTCAGAAAATATATGGTTTTGCCGTCGGGCGACACAGCAGCGTTTCGGTCCTCTCCGGGATGGTTAGTAAGATTGGTGTGCTTGCCTGTTTTCACATCGTATTTCCAGATGTCACGTGTCACTGATGAGGTGTGGTGCTTTCTCCACTCGTCCTCATAGCCTTTGATGTCCTCGTAGAGGAAGTAAGAGCCGTCAGGCGCATAGCTTATCATTACTGCCGGAGTGCTTATGAGCTGACGGGGATTTCCGCCTTTCACCGGAACGGAATAAACTTCAGTCATGCGGCTTGACGGGAACTGTGCGCTTGCCGGTGTGTCCTGTATAGCTGCTGAGAACAGCACCGATTTGCCGTCGGGGGTGAACGATTGAGGTGTTTCCGAAGCTGAATTATAAGTCAATCTTTTAGCTTTTCCGCCTTCAGCCGGGATAATGTATATGTCGAAATTGCCGTTACGGTCCGAGGCAAACGCTATCTGCTTTCCGTCAGGCGACCAGATGGGAGATGTTTCATAGGATGGTTGTGTAGTCAATCGTGTGGCATTACCTCCTTGGACGGGAACGGTGTACACGTCGCCCTTGTAAGTGAAGGCGATTTTACTGCCGTCAGGCGATATTTTTGCGTCACGAAGCCATAGCGGGGCACTTGCGGCTGCAACTGACGCGACCGCTAAAGCTGAAAATGATAAAATTAACTTTTTCATTGCTATTCTGTTTATCTGTTTATGGGTTATTGGCGAGGTATTTTGAGCTTTTGTCCTACTTTGAGCGCGGTGCTTGAAAGTCCGTTGGCTTTCTGGATATCAGCAACGGTCACTCCTTTGTATTTTTTTGCTATTCTATATAATGTGTCCCCCTTCCTTACGGTGTGGGTGGCGAATTTGCCTTTTTGCTTCTTTGTTGCCTTGGATTTTTTTACCGGGGCTTCCTCTTTAGGTAGCTCTTCTTTCACCTCAGCAGTGTCAGGGGCAGCGGCGACCTGTGCAGTTACTGCAGCAACAGAGTCAGTCGCTGATTCCTGCGGGGTAGCTGCCAATTCTTCCGTGGTTTTTTCTTCCGGGATGACTTGCTTTTTCTTGCCGGTGGCTACGCGTTGATAAGTGTGAATCTTAAGCTTGCGTCCGCGTGACACCGAATTGCGTTTCATCTTGTTCCATTTTTTTATCTCGGAAACAGTCACGCCGTATTTTTTTGCTATTGATGATAATGTCTCGCCTCGGCGCACCTTGTGGGTCTTTACTACCAGTTTGGTGGTATATTCCATGTTGGGGTCCTCGGTGGGGGACATCATAGGCTCAACTATGCTGCGATGGGCATATAGCTCGATGTTATGGTTGATGATGCTGTCCTCGCTCATGATGTAGCTGTATACCTGCATGGAGGGGAGCACGAGGGAGCATGGACGGCTGTCGCCGGGTATCACATCCTTACGGTACTGAGGATTGAGCACTTTTATTTCTTCAAGCGGAAGACTGAGGATGTCAGATATCTGCTGGAGATGCACGCGCTTGTTTATGTGGATGGAGTCAGTTATGATGGGACGTTTGGCAAGGGCAGGACTGATGTTGTGCTGATTGTAGTAGGTCATCACATAGTTGGCGGCGATGAATGCCGGCACATATCCGCGTGTTTCCTGCGGCAGGAGATAATATATGCTCCAGAAGTCTTTGCCGGAATCGCCGGCGCGGCGCAACGCTTTGTTGACGTTGCCCGGTCCGCAGTTGTAAGCGGCTATGGCAAGCGACCAGTCGTTGTACATTCCATAGAGTTGCTTCAGGTAGCGCACTGCGGCATCGGTCGAGGCGTAAGGGTCGCGGCGTTCGTCGAGAAGGGTATTAATTTCCAGTCCGAGGCCTCTTGCCGTGGCAAGCATCAGCTGCCACAGTCCGGTTGCTCC
>DAAL01000174.1:5627-5791 GCA_001701065.1 Bacteroidales bacterium GP4 | reverse complement strand
GTCATTGCTCTCATGAGCAAAAACAATTCCTCTTAACGACAGCCAGAGCGGACAGATCGATGTGTCACGCTACTCGCTTGACAATGTGGGTGTGTTGAAAATGGTGGTAGGGGACAATGACGACATTTTTGTCCCGGCGCGGGCTGCTGTGTCGGCGGCATCGC
>DAAL01000174.1:0-5508 GCA_001701065.1 Bacteroidales bacterium GP4 | reverse complement strand
ATGGCTGTTACCGGCGAATACATTCATGCCGGAAACGATTACCCTTTTACGTTCTTTAATGGTGAAATGGATACCCGGGAACGGCGTAACAACTCAAGGATGAACTCAGGACACGGGGAATTGAACATGGTCTACACTCCCGACTCCCGTTCATCGCTCTACGCGAAGGCTTATTATTATGATAACTCGCGCCGTCTTCCGGGTCCTATTATCTATTATAATAATGTGAGCAACGAGCGGCTTCGCGAGACCAACGCTTTCGCGCAGCTGAGTTACCGCAGGGCGGTCAATTCCCAATGGTCAGTGCAGGGTTCGGGAAAGTTCAATTTCTCTCGTTCACTCTATCATGACAAGGACGGGAAATACCCCGGAGGCGAACTGAACCAGAATTACTGGCAACGTGAGGCTTATGTGACCGGCAGTGTGATGTGGATGCCGTCGCAGCAATGGGCGGTGGACTACTCGGCTGACTATGCCTATAATAACTTGACAAGCAATCTTCCCGACGATATCCGGCCTTACCGTAACAGCATTTTGCAAAGCCTCACCGCAAGGTGGCGCACCGGCAGAGTCACGGCAATGGCGCGACTGCTCTACTCAGTCTATCTTAACGGAGCTAAGGACGGCGAAAGCGCAAAGGACGCGTCGAAACTCTCGCCCTCAGTGAGCCTGTCGGTTCAGCCGTGGGGAGGGGAGGAGCTTTATGTGCGCATGTCCTATAAGAATATATTCCGTGTGCCCACATTCAATGAAGCTTATTTTGACCATTACGGGAGCACCGATTTGCTTCCGGAAACCACCGATCAGCTGAACCTCGGTTTTACTTGGAACCCGAAGCCGCAATCATGGCTTAACTCAGCCGTCTTTACGCTCGACGGCTACCTTAACCACATTGACGACATGATTGTGGGAATACCTTACAACATGTTTGTGTGGCGCATGGTGAATCTCGGCAAGGTGAGGGTGCTGGGTGTGGACTTCACGTGCAGCCTGTCGTTCAGGCTGTCACGCCGGCATTCCATATTTTTCGCGTCCAATTACAGTTACCAGCGCGCCCAGCCGCGCACTTCGCCCGAGTCAAGCGACTGGATGAAGCAGGTGGCTTATATCCCGAAAAATTCGGGCAGTGTGTCGCTGACCTATGAGAATCCGTGGGTGAATGTGGTGTGGCACACCACAGCGGTGGGAGCGCGTTATGCTACCAATAACAATCTGCCGGCTACCCGTATATCGGGCTATGCCGAGTCGGGCATTGCGGCATGGCACCGGTTCGGTCTACCCAAGGGGCATTATCTGGAACTGCGCGGCGACATCCTCAACATCTTCGACAAGCAGTATGAGGTGGTGGCGCGTTATCCCATGCCGGGAAGGTCGTGGCAAATAACTTTGAAATTCCAACTTTAACTAAATTCACTTAATCGTTATTTTTTGTTATGAAAAAAAGTATTTTATGGGGCGTTATGCTCTCACTGTCGTGTGCGTGTGTGTCGTCATGCAGTGACGATGATGACAAGGACAAAGCGCCTGACCCCGAAGTTCCTGTTGTGGCTGAGGGAGCGTTTGTGCTGAACCAGGGAAATATGACCGACAAAATCGAAGGGTCGCTCACTTATCTTGACTACGCCAAAGGCACCGCATCACAGAATGTGTACCAAAATGCCAATAACGGTCAAAGTATAGGCAACACTCCGCAAGGTGCCGTTCTTTACGGCTCGAAGATTTATCTTGCCATATACGAGTCCAACGTGATTACAATTATTGACAGGACTACATTTAAGACCATCAAGCAGATATCGCTTAACAGCAATGAAGGACAAGGTCCGCGCTATCTCGCTGCTAAGGAAGGCAAAGTGTATGTGTCCATGTACAATGGCTATGTGTCACGTCTTGACACTCTCTCGCTGGCTATTGACGGTAATGTGAAGGTAGGTCCCAATCCTGAATTAATAGCCATTGCCGGCAATAACCTCTATGTGCCTAACTCCGATGGCATGAACTGGCGTGAAGGTTACGGCACCACCGCTTCTGTAATCGATATTCCCTCGTTCAAAGTCGCTAAAACCATCACTGTAGGGCTTAACCCCACTGAATTCCACTCCAACGGCAAGGACGTGTTCCTGCTTTGTAAAGGTAATTACGCCGATATCAGTAGCAAAGTTTACCGCCTGCTTCCCGATGACTCCATGAAAGAGATAGCCGAGGCTACACTGATGGACATAAAGGGCGATAAAGTCTACTTGGCAAACGCACCCTGGGGTACTACAGGTGCTGATGTCAAATACACTGTCTATGACATCAACACATCGGCTATGACCGACATGCTTTCGGACGAAGGTGTGGACGCTCCTGTGGCTCTTGCTGTGGATCCGGTGTCAGGAAAGATTATCGTGACATCCTATACTATCGACAACGGCAATATTGGCACTACTCTCGACGGTTATGCCAAGGAGTATAACGCCAACGGTCAGTTCGTACGCCGTTACAACGTTGGCACAGGTCCGGCATTTATATTCTTTAATCATCATTAAGATGAGGCTTTATAGCATATTTTCTGTCATAATTTTTATAGTGTTACCGTTCATCCACTCATGTGGAGGCGGTAACGCTGTTTCTTACGGTGAGGAAGGCGATACGGTGGCTATGAAGTATGCGCGCAACATCACCATGGTCGATTACGGCGACTACACTGTTGCCACCCTGCGCAATCCTTGGGACACGGCTAAGATACTTAACACTTATATCCTTGCGCCTATGGGTATTGACGAGGACTATCTTCCGGAAGGAACGGTAGTGCGTATTCCGCTCACAAGCGCGGTGGTGTACGCAGCCACCCACAATGCTTTGATTTCGGAGCTTGGGGCGGCAGAAGCTGTTACAGGAGTGTGCGATCCCCAATATATTCATGACAGCATAATTGTGCGTCGAATAAATGAGGGATTTATCCTTGACTGTGGTGACAATATGTCGCCTAATCTTGAAAAAATAATGCAACTGAGCCCGGGGGCGGTGTTGTTGTCGCCTTACGAAGGCAATAACGGGTACGGCAAACTTTCGCAACTCGGTATTCCCATCGTGGAATGTGCCGACTATATGGAGTCGTCGCCTTTGGCGCGTGCTGAGTGGATGAAGTTTTTCGGAAGGCTGGTGGGGCGCAGTGCCGAGGCTGACTCGCTGTTTGCCGTGACCGATTCCGTCTATAACGAATTGAGGACCCTTGGCGCATCGGCGGCGCATCGTCCGCGTGTCATGCTTGACTGCATGTACGGCAATGTGTGGAATGTCCCCGGAGCGCACTCCACAATGGACCGTATGATAGAGGATGCCGGAGGTAAAAACATCTTCGGTTACATCGACAAGGCGGGTAGTGCGGCGTTGTCGCCTGAACAGGTGCTTAACGAGGCGCATGATGCCGATGTGTGGTTGATTCGCTACAATCAGCCCTCGGAACTCACTTACTCCCAGTTGGGCAGCGACAATGTCCTATATAAGCAATTCGCACCTTACAAGAACGGCACTGTCCACGGATGCAACACTGGCAAGGCTGACCTTTACGATGTGATGCCGTTCCATCCGCAGGTGATTCTTGCCGACATGATTTCGGTGCTTCATCCTGAATTGGAGCTGCCTGAGCATAATTTTAATTACTTTGTTCCGTTGTTACCTTAGAAACAGTTCCCAAGTATGCGGTTTGTGGTAATGACATTGGTAGTAGTGGTGTTGCTGATCCTTAATATATTCATAGGGTCGGTAAGCATCCCTTTTGCCACTGTCGTTGACATCCTTACCGGTGCTGGCGACTCAGCCGGTCCCGCTCGTTACATCATTATAGGCAGCCGGCTTCCTCAGGCTGTGACTGCGCTCCTTGGAGGCGCGGGACTTGCCATATCCGGGTTGATGCTTCAAACCGCTTTCCGCAATCCGCTTGCGGGTCCGTCCATTCTAGGTATCAGTTCAGGCGCGAGTCTTGGTGTAGCCGTTGTGATGCTGTTTATGGGCGGCGCAATATCGGCAGGGTCGCTCATGGTGGGCGGCTATGCGGCTGTGATGTTGGGTGCATTCCTCGGCAGCATGCTCATAATGGCGTTGCTGCTGCTTCTTTCCACTTGGCTTAAAAATGATTTGATGTTGCTCATCACGGGCATCATGATAGGGTATCTTGCCTCGTCGCTGATTATGCTGCTTAACTTTTCGGCATCGGCGCAGGGTGTGCAGAATTATGTGATGTGGGGCATGGGCTCTTTCAACGGGGTTACGCTGCCTCAGCTTCCGCTGTTCTCGTCGGTAGTAGTGGTGGGGCTTATTCTTTCCATGCTGTTGATAAAACCGCTTAATCTGCTGCTGCTTGGCGACAGCTATGCCCGCAACCTCGGGGTAAACCTTGTCAAGGTGCGCAATATGCTCATGCTTGCCACCGGGTTGTTGACTGCAACCGTTACGGCTTACTGCGGACCGGTGTCGTTCATCGGGCTTGCGGTCCCTCACATAACCCGTATGATTTGGCGCACCGATAACCATGCGGTAATCATGCCGGGTACTGTGCTTACCGGGGCGGCGGTGGCTCTATTGTGCAACTTTATAAGCATCCTACCTGAAAATTCGGTCCTCCCCATCAATGCCGTCACTCCGCTCATAGGCGCGCCGGTGATTATATATGTGATTCTTAAGCGTCGCCGCTGATTCTCCCGAAAGAATGTCTTAAATCATGGTATTGTGCTGTGTAGTAGATATATGGCGCAGGATTTCGTATGGCTTGAAAGAAGAAAAATAGTTAGGTAACTAAAATTTTTAGAAAATAAACTAAAAAAATATTTGTATGTAACTAAAATTTATAGTTATATTTGCAGTGTGAAACAAAACTAACATCAGTTATGAAAGAATTGACCCCGAAAGAAGAAGAAGTCATGAACCTGTTTTGGACTCATGGAGCTTTATTCGTAAGAGAGTTGCAGGAACTCTATCCCGAGCCGCGCCCTCATTTCAACACTCTTTCCACCGTGGTAAGAGGTCTTGAGGAGAAGGGATTTGTGGGGCATGAGAGTTTTGGTCCCACTCACCGCTATTTCGCTAAGTTGAGCCGCGAGGAGGTGGGCGGACGCTCAATCAAGTCGATTGTGAACCGGTTTTTCGGAAATTCTTATCTCGGCATCGTGTCATCGCTTGTCAAGGATGAGGAAGTGTCGATTGAGGAGCTTCGCCGGCTTATCGACGAGGTGGAGAATAATGGTAAGGACATTGAATGGTCGGAGGATTAAGCGATGGGTGTACTGCTTTATTATTCGTTGATTACAGGATGCGCGCTGCTTCCGCTTTATCTGCTCTATAAGTTGTGGCTGAGTAAACTCACGTTCTACGCTTTCAACCGCGGGACGGTGTTGTCCATCTACATTATCAGCCTTGCATTCCCATTGCTGTTGGTGGGACTGGAGCGTATGCGGAGCATTACCGCCGCGTCAGGCAGTGTCACGCTGGATGCCGACATGTCGGGGCTGAATGCCGCTCCAGTGCTTG
>DAAL01000228.1 GCA_001701065.1 Bacteroidales bacterium GP4 | reverse complement strand
TACAACAACAACCGTCAGGGCGGCTACAACAATCGTCAAGGCGGCTTCAATAACAACAACCGTCAAGGCAAGAGCTTCGTTCCGCGTCCACAGCGCATTGAGTACGAAATGCCTATACCCGATCCGAACGAACAAATCCGTCTTAACAAGTTCATGGCTAACGCCGGTATCTGCTCTCGTCGCGAGGCTGACGAATTTATCCAGCAGGGACTTGTGAAGATCAACGGCAATGTTGTCACTGAGCTTGGAACCAAGGTGTCGCACGACGATGTTGTGGAATACGATGAAAAGGTAGTTACACTGGAAAGCAAGTGCTACATCCTTCTTAACAAACCCAAGGATTGTGTTACCACAAGCGATGACCCGCAGGGCCGCACTACCGTGATGGACCTTGTGAAGGGTGCTTGCAACGAGCGCATATATCCCGTTGGTCGTCTCGACCGCAACACCACCGGTGTATTGCTCCTTACCAACGACGGTGACCTTGCGTCGAAGCTCACTCATCCCAAGTATGTGAAGAAAAAAATCTACCATGTGTGGACCGACAAGGACATCTCCGAGGATGACATGCAGGCTATAGCCGACGGTGTCGAGCTTGACGATGGACCCATCCATGCCGATGCGGTAAGCTACGCCAACGAAACCGACCGCAACCAGGCAGGTATAGAAATCCACTCGGGACGTAACCGCATTGTGCGCCGTATATTTGAGAAACTCGGCTACCATGTTGTGAAGCTTGACCGTGTGTACTTCGCCGGTCTCACCAAGAAGAACTTGCCACGCGGACGCTGGCGTTATCTGACTCAGGAAGAGGTTAACTTCCTGAAGATGGGTTCTTTTGAATAAACTATAAATCTTTTCATAGAAAGGAACTTGTAATGAAACGTAATAAAATAGATGACCTTTTCAAAGACGCGTCGCTGCTTGGTCAGGAAGTGACTGTCATGGGGTGGGTGAGAACCCGCCGCGGCAACAAGAATGTGGCGTTTATACAGCTCAATGACGGGTCAACGATAAAAAATATCCAGATAGTGCTGGATCTTGCCGATTTCAGCGACGAGCAGTTGAAGCTCGTCACCACTGGATCGGCGATAAAGGTCGACGGTATACTTGTGGAGTCGATGGGCAAAGGTCAGTCAGTGGAAGTCCAGGGCAAGACCCTTGAAATCTTCGGAACTGCCGACCCCCTTTCCTATCCTCTGCAGAAAAAGGGCCACACTCTCGAATTCCTGCGTGAGAAAGCGCATCTGCGTATGCGCACCAACACTTTCGGCGCGGTGATGAGAGTGAGAAGCGCGTTGGCTTACGCCATCCACCGCTTTTTCCAGGAAAATGGTTTTTACTACCTCAATACACCTCTTATTACTGCAAGCGACTGTGAAGGAGCCGGAGCTATGTTCCAGGTGACCACTCTCGACTTGGAGAACCTTCCCCGCACCGAGGAGGGTAAAGTGGACTACTCCGCCGATTTCTTCGGCAAGCCCACCGCGCTCACCGTGTCGGGACAGCTTGAAGGGGAGCTTGGCGCAACTGCGCTTGGTGCCATCTACACCTTCGGACCCACTTTCCGTGCCGAGAACTCCAACACTCCGCGTCACTTGTCGGAATTCTGGATGATTGAGCCGGAAATATCATTCTATGATTTGAACGACAACATGCAGCTTGCTGAAAGTTTCATCAAGTACTGTATATCTTATGCGTTGGAGCATTGCCTTGACGACATCGAGTTCCTTGCCGAGCATTACGACAAGGACCTTGTGGAGCGTCTCCGCTTCGTGGTTGACAACGAATTTGTGCACCTTACTTACACCGAGGGCATCAAGATTCTTGAAGAGTCAGGTCACAAGTTTGAATTCCCGGTCTACTGGGGTGCCGACCTTCAGAGCGAGCATGAGCGTTTCCTTGTCGAGGAACATTTCAAAAAACCGGTTATACTCACTGATTATCCCAAGGAGATTAAAGCGTTCTACATGAAGCTTAACGACGACGGCAAGACCGTGCAGGCTATGGACGTTCTATTCCCCAAGATCGGAGAGATTATAGGCGGCTCTGTGAGAGAGGAGGATTACGATAAGCTGTTGAACCGTATCGAGGAGATGAATATCCCCATGAAGGATATGTGGTGGTATCTTGACACCCGCCGCTTCGGTACTGTGCCTCATGCCGGATTCGGGCTTGGATTTGAGCGTCTTGTGCTGTTTGTTACAGCCATGACCAACATCCGCGACGTGATTCCATTCCCGCGTACTCCTAACAACGCTGATTTTTAAGAAATTTTTTCATGGTATATTTATTTTGTGCGCATCCTTCGTGATGAAGGGTGCGCATTTGTGTTTTTTGCGAAGATTTTGTAACTTTGTGGATTAGAGATAATCAATGTAACTGCATGGACAAAGAAAATGTTACCGCACCCATCAAGCGTTCAGTCCTTGATGCTGACGACGTGATAAGCATGGTTCCCAAGTTGAAGGGCAAGGAAAAGCTCATCAACCGTGTGCTTCATTGGCTTTCTGTGGACAAGGTGAATGCCGTCCACGATAAGTATTGCGACAATCCCGGTCCGGAGTTTGCTCGTAACCTCCTGAAGGATTTCGATATAACCCTCGATGTCGAGGGCAAGTCCACTCTTGAGCATCTGCCCGAGGGGGCGTTTGTGACCGTGAGCAACCATCCTTTCGGCGCGCTCGACGGCATTTCGCTCATCGCGCTGATAGCTTCTATACGTCCTACCTTCAAGGTTATGGTGAACATGGTGCTGAACCACATCTCGGCTATGCGCCCCAACTTCATCGCCGTGGACGCTCTCGCTTCCGATGACCCTGCCAAGAAGGCTGTGTCCATGAAAGGAATAAAGGAAGCCATAATGCAGGTGCGCCGGGGCAACCCCATCGGTTTCTTCCCTGCCGGGGCGGTCAGCAAAATCAACTCCCGCTTGCGTATCGAGGACCGTCAGTGGCAGCCTTCCATCATCCGTCTTATCCAGCAGCTTAATGTGCCGGTGGTGCCCATCTACTTCCACGGACACAACAGCACTTGGTTCAATATCCTCGGAGTCATCAGCTGGCAGCTGCGCACTCTGCGTCTGCCTGCCGAAGTGTGGCGCAAGTGCCACACTACTATCCATATCTCCGTGGGCGATATCATAACCCCCGAGGAACTGAAAAAGTACCCCACCGTGGAGGAGCTTGGCGCTTTCCTGAAAGAAAAAACTTACCAATTGAGATGAACTTAGTCGACACATCAGCTGAAGTGCAGAACGCCAAGGCGCGGTTTGGAATCGTGGGCAATGCGCCGTCGCTCATCGCGGCGGTGGAGAGGGCTATCAAGGTGGCTCCCATCGACCTGTCGGTGCTCATAACCGGTGAAAGCGGCACGGGTAAAGAATTTTTCCCGCAGATAATCCATGCCTACGGCTCACGCAAGCACTCCAAGTACATAGCCGTGAACTGCGGCGCGATTCCTGAAGGCACCATCGACTCCGAACTGTTCGGGCACGAGAAGGGGGCTTTCACAGGTGCCGTTGCATCTCGTAAAGGCTATTTCGAGGAGGCGGACGGCGGTACCATCTTCCTTGACGAGGTAGCCGAGTTGCCGTTGACCACCCAGGCGAGGCTGTTGCGCGTGCTTGAAAGCGGCGAGTTCATAAAAGTGGGCTCGTCCACTGTGCAGAAGACCAATATCCGCATCGTTGCCGCTACTAATGTCGACATGCTCAAGGCTATCGAAGCCGGACGTTTCCGCGAGGACCTGTATTACCGTCTTTCCACTGTCAATATCACTGTGCCCCCCTTGCGTGAGCGCGGTAATGACATACTGTTGCTTGCGAGAAAATTCGCGGCTGACTTCTCCGAGCGTTACCGCACTCCTGAAATTGAGTTTGACGAGCAGGCGCGTGAGGTGTTGCTGCACTTCTCTTGGCGAGGCAATGTGCGTCAGCTTAAAAACGTAGTGGAGCAGGTGTCGCTTTTCGAGGCTGGAAAGACCATTACCCCTGAGATTCTGCGCTCTTATCTGCCCGCTTCGGCATCGGTGTTTTCCCCCGTGGTGGCACCCGGTGTCTCGCATTCCTATGCGTCGGAGCGCGAGTTGCTTTTTAATATGATTTTCCGGATGCGCAACGAGATTGACACCTTGCGCGTCACCATAGAGAACCTCGAAGGGGAGGGCGCGTCCCTGAAGAGGACCGAATACGCGCCCACCGAACCGGTCGAGGAGGTGGTGCACACCACTTCGCTTACCAAGTACGGCTCCATGCGCAATATCATGCCTGAGCCGCACGTAAGCCCCATCGATTTGATGCCGTCACAGCCGGTGCGCACCCTGGAGGACACCGAGAAAGAGACTATACGCGAGGCTCTGGAGCGTAACGAGGGGCGGCGTAAAGCCACGGCTAAGGAACTGAACATCTCGGAACGCACTTTGTACCGAAAAATTAAAGAATACGGACTTGAATGATGAAACTGAATAAAGCTCGATACATTCCGGCTGCCGTCCTGAGCCTTTTCATGGCTCTGATGCTCAACAGCTGCTATATAAGCTACAAGCTCAACGGAAGCGCCATAGACTACACCGTGTATAAAACTATATCGGTGTCCAATTTCCCTATTCGCGCCGCGCTTGTCTATCCTCCCTTGCAGTCCACTTTTGAAAACGGGCTGCTCGACTACATCACACGTAACACCCGCCTGCAGATAGTGGAAAACAACGGCGACCTTCAGCTTGAAGGCGAAATCACCGGCTACAACCTCACCCCTCAGGCGGTAACAGAGAATGCGCTTGCTTCCAAGACCCGACTAACCATATCGGTGAGGGTGAAGTACACTGACACCAAGAACGACAAAAACGACGTTGACCAGACATTCTCGGCTTATCAGGACTTCGACAGCAACGAGATGCTCACCGATGTGCAGGATCAGCTGTGCCAGGAGATTACCGAGCAGCTTATCGACCTTATATTCAACGCCACCTTAGGTAACTGGTAACGCTATTGAGCCATGAACGCACTCCTTGACACTCTGAGATATCTGATTGACCATCCCGATGCTCCCGTGGAGGACGCATGGGTGGAAGAGATGTGGGAAGCTTATCCTTTCTTCTCGCTGCCGGCGGCAATGATGCTGGAGAGGGGAGGGGACTCGC
>DAAL01000049.1:2404-14434 GCA_001701065.1 Bacteroidales bacterium GP4 | reverse complement strand
TCATTTTCACGTAAGCGCTTTCAGGGCGTTTGCCAAGCACTTCAACCTTCCCATCATCCCACTTATCGAAGGTGCTGACGTAAGCGAAGAAAGCTTCGATGCCAAAGAAGGCAAAATGATAAACTCCAAGAGCGAAATCCTCGACCTCAACGGACTTGAAGTAAAAGATGCGATAGCCAAGACCAAGCGTTTCATCGAAGAAAAAGGCTTGGGTAAAGTTAAGGTCAACTACCGCCTGCGCGATGCCATCTTCAGCCGCCAGCGTTACTGGGGCGAACCGTTCCCCGTCTATTACAAGGACGGTATTCCCCACCTTTTGCCTGAGGAACAGCTGCCGTTGCTTCTGCCTGAAGTCGACAAATATCTGCCTACCGAAAGCGGCGAACCACCGTTGGGACGTGCCAAGGACTGGAAAACCGCCGAAGGCTACCAACTCGAACTCAACACTATGCCCGGTTTTGCCGGCTCGTCGGCTTACTATCTGCGCTACATGGACCCGCGCAACAACGATGCGCTCGTGTCGAAGGATGCCAATGACTACTGGCAGGATGTCGACCTGTACATAGGCGGCACCGAACACGCCACCGGTCACCTTATATATAGCCGTTTCTGGAACAAATTCCTTTACGACCTCGGTATTGTGTGCCGCGACGAGCCTTTCAAGAAACTCATAAACCAAGGCATGATTCAAGGTCGCTCCAACTTCGTTTACCGCATTAAGGACACCAATACCTTTGTGTCGGCAGGACTTAAGAACAAGTATGACGTTACACCCATCCACGTGGATGTGAACATCGTCACCAACGACCAGCTTGACCTCGACAAATTCCGTGCTTGGCGACCTGACTTCCACGATGCCGAATTTATTCTTGAGGACGGCAAGTACATGTGTGGCTACGCGGTTGAAAAGATGTCAAAATCCATGTTCAATGTTGTAAATCCCGATGACATTGTTGAACGCTACGGTGCCGACACCCTGCGCCTTTACGAGATGTTCCTCGGTCCGCTGGAACAGAGCAAGCCTTGGGACACCAACGGTATCGACGGTGTAAACCGATTCCTCAAAAAGTTGTGGGGACTCTTCTACAAGGGCGACCAGTTCCTTGTGACTGACGAAAAGCCCTCAAAGGACTCGCTAAAGTCACTCCACAAGCTCATCAAGAAAGTGACTTGGGACATCGAGAACTTCTCATTCAACACCTCAATAGCCGCGTTCATGATATGCGTGAACGAACTCACCGCCCAGAAGTGCCACAGCCGCGAGATTCTGCAGCAACTCATCGTAGTGCTTGCCCCATTTGCTCCCCACATCACCGAAGAGCTATGGCATGCGCTCGGCAACACCGGAACTGTGTGCGATGCCCGTTGGGTTGAGCACAACGAGGATTACCTCAAAGAGGACGTAGTGACTATGGCTGTGTCATTCAACGGCAAAGCACGTTACAACATCGAGGTAGCCGCCGAAACTCCCCGTGAGGAAGTCGAGAAAATAGCTCTCGAACACGAAGGAGCCGCACGATGGCTCGAAGGCAAGACCATCCGAAAGATAATAGTAGTTCCCGGCAAAATCGTGAATATAGTAGTGGGATAAAAGCCACATACTAACCGCAACTGCTGTTACGTTATATAAGAGGGTATCGCATAGTCGGCAATCCGAAGCCGATGCTTTGCGGCACCCTCTTAATTTTAAATCCGGAACAATGAGACAAATAGTATTTGCCACCAACAACGCCCACAAGCTTGAAGAACTGTGCGAGATTCTCGGTGCCCAATTTCAGGTCCTGAGCCTGAAAGAGATAGGCTGTCATGAGGATATTCCCGAAACAGCCGACACCCTCGAAGGCAACGCCGAGATAAAAGCCCGCTATGTAAAGGAACATTACGGTTACGACTGTTTCGCTGACGACACCGGACTTGAAGTCACTGCTCTTGGCGGCGCGCCCGGGGTGTACTCGGCTCGTTATGCCGGTCCCGCCCATGACTCTAAAGCCAATGTGGAACTGTTGATGAAAAACATGGAAGGCGTGGACGACCGCTCGGCACGTTTCCGCACCGTGATAGCCCTGATTGAAGGCGACCGGCTGTCATTCATGACAGGCATCGTAAACGGCACCATCATCACCGAGCAACGAGGCAACGACGGATTCGGCTATGACCCCATATTCATGCCCGACGGCTTCGACACAACATTTGCTGAAATGTCGATGCACGAAAAGAACAAGATAAGCCACCGTGGGAGAGCGGTGGAAAAATTGAAAAACTATCTGCTCTCGAAGTAGATTTACACCTTATTTATTATGTACCTTAAAAGAGCCTTATCATCGCTTTTGGCGACAGTAGCTATAACCGTCACGATCCATGCCTCTTTAGGAGTGGGCGACTGGAGAATTTACAACACCTTCAACTTCAATGTGGGTAAAGTCATCGACTCCGGCAAGCGCGTGTACTTCCTTAACTCAGGCAATCTGTTTTCCTATGACAAGTCCGAAGAGTCCATGCTCGGATTCACAACGCTCAACGGCATGTCGGACAACTCCGTATCGGACATCTTCAACCATCCTGACCGTGACTTGCTCATAGCAGCTTACCCCAACGGCAATATGGACATAGTCCTTGCCGACGGCAATATCGTGAACGTAAGCGACATTAAGGACGCTCAACGCCTAAACGACAAAACCGTCAGGGACATCGCTTTTAAGGACAATGTGGCTTACATCGCCACAGGATTCGGACTGGTGAAGCTGAATCTCGACAATTTCACCGTCATCGAATCAGGCATTTTCAATCTCCCTGTTACAGCAATATCTACAATAGCCGACAGGCTTGTCATTAACGCAAATGGCAACTTATTGGAAGCGCCCCTCTCCGCGCAACACAACACCTTGTCAAGTTTCCGCACAATTGCCGCCTTCAACGCCACATCCATGGAACCGCTCAACGACAAGCAACTTCTTGCCTCCGACGGCGAAAAAGTGCGGGTAATAACTCCCGACTTCGACAACGCCACAGCGTCCATGCGCGAGCACAACATGCCTTCGCCCGTGGCTATTCAGCGAATTGCCGACAAACTTCAGGTGTCATCCGCTTCAAGCATTTACATTTTTGACGAACAAGGCACTTACACCACCGTCCCCATCCCTGATGCAATCCGCAGCAAGCAGAGCCGAAACGCCATCCGCTACAACTCGCACAAAGGAGTGGACGAACTGTGGTACATGACCGAGGAGGGACTCGGATGCGTGTCACTCTCCGACAACGGAGCCGCGCCCACCGTTAAGATGAATCCCGCTCACCCCGATGCTGTGACCGTAAACGACGGAGTTTGGAACATCGTCCCAGGAAAAGCATCGGGCGCAGTCTTCATCACCAATAAAGCCGAGAGCCGCAAAGTGTTCCATTACGACAACATGAAGCGCATGGCAATAAACAAAGTGACCGACGGCTTCGTGGAGGACATAACACCCCTGTCAGCCGATGTCACTTACAACAACCCCAACTACAAAAACACTCTCCGTGCCGGCTACAACCTCGTCGAGGACCCCGAAGAACAGGACATGCTATACATCGGCACCTACTGGGAAGGAATCTACAAGTTCAAGGACGGAAAGGAAGTGTATAAATACGATTGGAACAATTTCCCTCTTAAACGCGACTGGACCACACTGGTGCCGGCTACAGCGGTGGATGCCGAAGGAAATCTGTGGATGTACTCACTCAGTGCCTCATCAGCAGTAATAGCCGCCCTCCCCTCCGAAAAAAGACGGCTTGAATCAGTTACCTCCGACGACTGGATGACGCTGCCCGTGCGTGGTTTCGAGGGCTTGGACTCACGCGATGCGATTATTTTGCCCTTGAACCACAGCAAAAACCGTGACTTGGTCGTTGTGTCAGGCGGCGAAAAGGACCAGGTGGTTATGGTTTACAACACTGCCGGGACTCTGACCTCCACCTCCGACGATACCCACGGCACCGCCTCGCTTTTCTACGATCAGGACGGCAATGCTTTCGGTCCCGTGTTTATTTCGTCCATGGCTGAGGACCGCAACGGCGACGTGTGGATAGGAACCGACAACGGTGTCATCGTGCTCCACAACCCCGCGGCAATGCTTTCCGGAACCGCATCGGTAGAACGCATAAAAGTGCCCCGCAACGACGGAACCAACTTCGCCGATTACCTCCTTGAAAGTCAGACTGTAACCGGAATAGCGGTCGACAACAGCAACCGCAAGTGGCTTTCCACCGCATCCTCCGGAGTATATCTCGTGACCGAGGACGGTAAAGAGATTATCGACAATTTCAACACTGATAACAGTCCCCTACCATCCAACGAAGTCCTCACCGTGGCTTGTGACCCGCACAGCAATTCAGTATACTTCGGGACATTCCAAGGGCTTGTGGAATACGGCGGCGACGCAACCCCCGTGGCAAGCGACTATTCCCAAGTCTACGCTTATCCCAACCCCGTGCGTCCCGACTACAACGGCTGGATTACAATAGCCGGACTCATGGACAACTCTCTTGTGAAAATAGCCGATGCGGCAGGAAATGTGTTCTTCCAGATCCGCAGCAACGGCGGCTCAGTGACATGGGACGGTTGCAACAGTTCAGGCGAAAGAGTAAGAAGCGGCGTGTACTACGTTTTTGCATCTCAAAACGGGGATAACGGCTCGTCGGGTGCTGTCACAAAAATCCTTGTGGTGAACTGATTTCTCATTTTTTCACGTTGTGCTTACCCATATGTGGAGTAGAATTGTTATATTTGAAGAGAAATTGAAAAGCCTAAAACTATGAAATTTAAATATATCGACGACAAAGACCGCTGTTATGGTGCTACAGGCATGGCTATCAGTCTCATAGTATGGGATGCCGAAGACGTACTTTCATCCATATCCATTGATGCCGACCCTAACGAGATGATGGAGTTCACCCAGGAATACTTCTTCTCGGGCAATCCACGGATATCGGCGAAAGTGGCATGGAACAACATCCTTCACCATTTTCAGGTATCGGCAGNAGGAATGCTTATCGGCAACGTTATGTGCCGTAGCTACATCAACAGTTCAATTACTCTCGACGACGAAGCGAAGAAAGCATTGTACGATTACATCAACGCCGAAGGTCACGAAGCTTGCTCACTGGAGGACGATGAGATTGAACGCATGTTTGACAAGAGTTTCCGCTATCTCCATCAGATATTCAACCACGTGGGAATCCGGCAGATAGCTAACGACTTCGCCCGCACCCTCCTCGAACGGCGCACCATGTCACGCGGCGAAGTTATGGAAGAGCTTCATGCCCTCCACCACATCTAATTCATAATCGATTCATAGCCATAAGTGGCACAAATTTACCACTTGTGGCTATAATTCAATTCTAAAATATTCACCTATTCCAGTAACTAACAACCACTTACAATTGTCCCTGCTCTACAAGAACGCACACTCTTTCTATTATAGCATCATCCTTGTTTTTATCGGGGTTGTAAGCCGATTTTAGGTTCACTCCGAAGAACCGCCCGAATGTCTGCCACACTCCCGCACGGAACGTGCCCAAGAATGCTTTAAGTATCGAGTAGCTGCTTTGGTTGGTTTCGCGGTTTATAAGCTTGACGAGCATTTTGCCCTGTGATTTCGTAAACTTTTTAAGTTCAGGCTTATACTGGTTGAAAACCTCTTTCTCCATCTGCGTCAGGTGCGCCTCCTTTTCCTCCTTTGTGGGGAAAGTCTCTATATATTCGTAAGTTTCAAGCAATGTCTCAGCTATCAGCTTGGCGTAAGGTAGTGTGCGTTTCACATCCCGCACTGTACGCCAGTAGAATTCTTCCTGCTTCTTGTTCTTGAACTTCATGGGAGGAAACACAGTGACATTACCCAGCACCACCATCAGCGCCGTGTCCCCCTCCTCCGTGATAAAGTGATAACGCCCTTGAATGCTCTTCTGCACCGGACTTTTAGGTACAGGCACACCGTTGGCATCCACCTTTTGGGCGGAAGCACTCACGGATGCCACAAGCATGGCAAGCAACAGTAAAACTATTCTCATACAGTTATATAACGCATCACCGGCGCAGAAATTGTATTAATGCTCCTTGGGCGGGTAGTCGATAGTGTAGTGGAGTCCGCGCGATTCGTGGCGTTCCATAGCCTGACGCATTATAAGATACCCCACATTGATGATATTCCTCAACTCACATATCTCACGGCTTGCCTTTGAGCACTTAAACAGCTTCTCGGTCTCCTCGTAGAGTATATCGAGGCGGTTCCATGCACGTTTAAGGCGAAGATCGCTGCGCACAATACCCACATAAGTAGCCATTATCTGCCCCACTTCCTTGATACTTTGGGTTATAAGCACCATCTCTTCGGGATGGCGTGTGCCTTCGTCATTCCATTCAGGCACATCGTGGCGGAATGTGTAGTGGTCCTTGACCTCCATGCAGTGCTTGGCGGCGGCATCGGCGTAAACCACTGCCTCTATAAGCGAGTTGGATGCGAGTCGGTTGCCTCCGTGGAGTCCCGTGCAGCTGCATTCACCCACAGCGTAAAGCCGTTTTATCGACGATTCCGCGTTGCCGTCCACCTTTATGCCACCACACAGGTAGTGGGCGGCGGGAGCCACCGGTATATAGTCCTTGGTGATGTCTATGCCCAGCGACAGGCATTTCTGATAAATATTCGGGAAATGCTTTTTGGTTTCTTCCGGGTCCTTATGGGTCACGTCCAGATACACATGCTCGTCGCCGTGCAGTTTCATTTCGGAGTCTATGGCGCGCGCCACTATGTCACGCGGAGCAAGTGAAAGCCGCGGGTCATACTTCTGCATAAATTCCTCACCGCGCTTGTTGCGGAGCACTGCTCCGTAGCCGCGCATTGCCTCAGTGATAAGGAACGAAGGACGGTCGCCCGGATGATACAACGCCGTGGGGTGGAACTGGATAAACTCCATGTCCTTGACAGTGCCCTTGGCGCGGTACACCATCGCTATGCCGTCGCCCGTGGCTACAAGCGGATTGGTGGTCGTGGTGTACACCGCTCCCACGCCGCCGGTGGCTATCAATGTCACCTTGGAAAGGAATGTGTCCACTTTCCCGGTGTTGGGGTTGAGCACATAAGCCCCGTAGCAGGTGATGTCGGGAGTGCGTCGGGTCACAATCTTACCCAAATGGTGCTGCGTGATAATCTCTATCGCAAAATAATTCTCGAATATATCTATGTTGGGATTGGCTTTGACAGTCTTTATAAGGCTCTCTTGGATTTCGGCTCCGGTGTTGTCCTTGTGATGGAGTATACGGAATTCCGAGTGTCCTCCTTCACGGTGCAGGTCGAAAGTCCCGTCCTCTTTCTTGTCGAAATCCACGCCCCATTTTATAAGTTCCTGGATTTGCGCCGGGGCGTTGGTCACCACCTTAGTCACCGCTTCACGGTCACTCAGATAGTCGCCCGCGATCATGGTATCCTCTATGTGTTTCTCGAAGTTGTCCACTTCAAGATTGGTCACGGAAGCCACGCCTCCTTGCGCGAAATATGTGTTGGCTTCCTCAAGCGTGGTCTTGCAGATAAGAGCCACTTTACCGGTCTGGGCTACTTTCAGGGCGAAACTCATCCCTGCTATTCCTGACCCAATTACTAAATAATCGTATTCGTATGTCATAATAATCCGGGTATTACCATTAGAAAAACATCCGTGGTGCAAAGGTAATGCAAAACTACCACATAGCCAAAATCATAACACAAAAATCCCCGTCGGCGCAAGCCGCGGGGATTTCTCCTATACCTATATAATTATATGAATCAATACATGGGGTTGAACGGAGCATGACGCTCAAGAAGCGATGTAGCGTCACCTGCGAAGTCATGATGCTTCGATGTGTCAAGACGCATCACCGGTGCGCCCTCGCGAAGGTCACACTTCTTCAGGTCCACATAGTACACGCCCAGGTTGTTCACTATGTCGAAATAGTAAAGCTTGTCGCGTAGGTTGGCGAAAGAACGCCATTGGGTGCTCGACACATTTGGGTCGCCGTCCACTGTGTAATGGAACGGAACTGACACGTTCATCAGTATGCTCCTTATTATCGGGAAGCCAAGCGATGCGTCATTGCTCTTCTCAGTGTTGTGCTGGAAGAAATAGCCGCGCACGTAGCGGTCAGGGCTTTTGACTGTGCCCGGAAGGAAGTTTGCCCCGCCCACCTTAAGCCAATAGTCGTTGATAGCTGTCATCTGCGGGAAACCGGGGTCATTGGTCATCGCAGCCATGTCCTGACCTTCGTAGATGTTGATTTTTCCGTGGTCAAACTCGAATATTGCGCTGCGTCCCTCTGCGTCAGTCACGCCCCAGTGGAGAGCCGACACTGTGCCGCCGTCGAAAGTCGCGCCCTTGATGTCAAAATTATGCTCTTTCAGCACAGCCACAACCTCAGGAGTGGTAGCGTTCTGGTCAAGAAGCCATGCCACAAACACGGCAAGCGACATGGGCGGACGACCGGTAGTCTCCTCGCCGTTATAGACTGTGCCCTTGCAGAACAGTCCGTTAATCACAAGACCCTTTTCGTTCATACCCTCGGTCACTCCTCCGTCGTACCCCACGGCATAAATTGCGCCGTATTTCGAGGTCCAGCGGATGGCGTTGGACGAATCATCGCTCTGCTTCTTGATTCCTCTTGGGTAAACGTACAGATTAGTGGGAATCGGGGTTCTCCAGTCAAGCGAACGACCCACTATACGCAGCACTTCCGATGATGCCGTAGTGGCGGTGTCCCCCACATATAGTATACGGGAACACGCATCAGCCTTCTGCGTGAATCCAAACACGCAAAACGCAAACACAATAAGTAAATGACGAATCTTCATATTTATTTCTTTTATTAATACCCTATTACATTAATACTCTGTCAATAATACTAAACACGCCCCGCATCCCATAAGTTCACATCACTTGCCGCCTGAATATAATAAAACACCCCCGGTAGCCGAAGCCGCCGGGGGTGTCAAGATAAACAGATTTATACTTATTCACCACTTGGGTTCTGTTTCAAGTTAGGATTGATTGAGGTAGCATCATAAGGATATGCGAAATACTCATGTTTGCCCTTAACAAATCCTGTACGGCCCTTGTTAGGATTGGAATATTCTACATACAAACGGTGCTTGGATTCTCCCTTTGTGAAGAATGCATCGTAAGTTGAAGGAATGTCCTTACCGTTGTTGACAATGCCGTCAGTATCGCCCCAGCGAACCATGTCGGGGAAGCGAACGCCTTCAATCCACATTTCATAAGCCTTCTCGTTCTTAACTTCATCAAGAGTAAGAGTTGAAGATATGTGGGCAGAGCCTGCACGACGCTGGATAGCATTCAGATACTGTAGACCATCATTGTCGCCGGTCTGGGCACAAGCCTCGGCATACATCAAGAGAACTTCAGCATAACGGAAGATGGTAAGGTTCTTGAATCCGTACCAGCCCTTTTCGTTATCTTCAGGCCATGCCACAATCTTGTGGGCGAAGTAGCCGCCAAATCCGTAAAGACCGGATTGATCCTTGATACCAATCACCTTACAAGTGTCACGCTCTTCCTTGGTCAATTCTCTTCCTTTTTTATCCTCAAGATCATTAAGACCATTCCAATCCATTTCATAGAGGAACTCATCGGGAGTCATGAAAGTAGCTTTACGACGAGGTGAATCACCGTCATTGGCAAGCATGCGTTCAGCGAAGTCAGCACGGATAGAGTGTCCGCCCCAGCCGTCAGGACCTATGAAAGAGGGTTTAGAAGCAAGTTTATCAGTACGCCAGTTCCAGAACTGGATCCACATCCATGAAGTACGCTGAATCTTGTTGCTCCAGTCACCGATATTCGCATTCTCAAGACAGTTTGCCTGGAATATCATCTCTTCACAGAGGTCACCCGATGCATGGAACAGGTTTGCCCAACGTTCAGTGGGAACAAGTTCATATTTATTTGACGCAATCACTTGCTTAAGGTTCTTTTTAGCTCCCTCATAGTCACCCATGAAAAGACGGGCTTTACCGGCAACGGTAAGAGCCAAGCCTTTAGTCACCTTAGAAGCACCCACCTTATCGGAAGGATCGGTACGTTCGTCAAGGTCAGCCACAGCTGCTTCAGCTTCCTGAGCACACCATTCGAGGAGCGCATTGTGTCCGCCTTCAAAGTTAGACGGCTTCGCATCGCCAGGAAGAAGATGGTCAATGAGTGGAGGACAGTCCCAACCGATGGCAAGCATCATGTGGGACCATGCCCTCAAAGTACGCGCTTCAGCAATAACACGCTTCTTAATAGGAGAATCATCAGGAACTTTATCAATAATAGTGTTGGCGTCATATACTACAGCATATAATCCCCAATAAGTATTTTTGATTACTTCATTCTGGGTATCATAACGGAATTCATTTATCTGCGCACCGAAGTCATTGTCACCGTACATGTTACCTGCTGCAAGCATGTCATCGCCGGCTTCATTGAAAAGCACTGGAAGAGCCACATAAATACCCTCATTACCTGCTATGTGAAGACAGAAGCACTGGTAGAGATTATTAAGAGCATTTTGAGCATCATCGTCAGTTTTATAGAAGTCTTCGGTATCAATAACTCCTTTCTGCTCGATATCAAGCCTATCCTCGCAGCTACCCATTAGGAAGGCTGCGCCTAAGCCTAAAAGTGAATATAATATTTTTTTCATAATGAGATTCATTTTTTAGTTTTGAAACATAGTCAGTTACACGATTAGAAACCGATAGTGGCACCGAAGGTCACTTTCTTCATTGTAGGATAAGAAGCGATATCATAACCAGAACCACCGTTACGTGAAGTAGTAGCTGTTTCGGGATCCATGCCGGGATACTTGGAGATTGTAAAGAAGTCATCAAGCGAAACGAAGAAACGCAAGTCCTTTACAAACGCCTTTCTTGTAAGCTGTTTAGGTACAGTGTAGCCAAGCTGAATCTGCTTGATCTTGAAGTAAGCGCCGCTGAACATTGATGCGCTTGAACTCCAGAAATAACGGTCCTGAGCCACCTGTCCCACTTCGGGCATAGGTGCATTGTGGTTCTGAGGTGTCCACGCATTATCCATATAATAGCGGAGTGAGTTACGCATGGGTGTATCGGCACGGTAGAGGACATTGAAAATCTTGTTGCCGGAAACACCTGTTCCGAATACTGTCAAGTCAAGACCTTTCCAAGCTACGTTAATAGTGATACCGTAAGTGAACTTGGGAATAGCACAACCTATATCGGTCATATCAGCGTCAGAAAGCTCGGAAGAACTTACAATTTCACCGTTACTGTTGCGGAATTGCGGAGCACCTGTCTCCTTGTCCACACCTACGTAATCAAACGCACGGAAGTACCATATAGAGTGACCTTCTTGAAATGCACTACGTACCATGTTGTTAGTTCCGTCAACACCACCCTTGGATGTTTCAAGAAGATCAAGATCTCGATAAAGATAAGTTACACGGTTGCGGAGAGTGGACAGGTTACCTGAAACACTATAGCTTACATCGCCTATGCGGTCACGCCAAGTCAACTCGGCTTCGAAACCACGGTTATTAACTTCTCCACCATTGATGGTAGTAGTACCGTTGGCATAAACCTCCGGAGTCGGGGAGATAGTTACAAGAAGGTCCTTGGTGTTCTTGTTATAATAGTCAAGACCTACAGAAAGACGACCGTTCAAGAAGCGCATATCAATACCGAAGTCAAGCTGTTCGGAAGTTTCCCAGCGAAGGTCGGGATTGGCAAAACCGTTAGGATATGAACCATAATTCTGAGCGGGATTGTCGCCATACTGGTACCATGCTTGGTTGTAGGCAATAGGAGAGGTATAAGGATATCCGCTTAGCACGTTGATATTACCGTTTTTACCCCAAGAAGCACGAATCTTAAAGAATGAGAGCACATCGGGATTGATGAGTTCACGGATGAATGATTCATTAGAGGGAGTCCAACCTACTGAAACCGACGGGAATTTACCCCAACGCTTGTCAGCTTACACTCAAACCAAGTCAGACGG
>DAAL01000049.1:0-2309 GCA_001701065.1 Bacteroidales bacterium GP4 | reverse complement strand
ATGCTCTTGGTTGTGGTCTCGGCAGAGTTCACATAATCAAGATAACGGAAGTTAGGCTTATCACCGGTCAAAATAGGATTACCACCTGTACCGGTAGCTGAACCTGACACGCCGTCTGACTTGGTTTGAGTGTAAGACATACCTATCATAGCATCAACTTTATGCTTACCGAAGCTCTTATTGTAGTTGATGAAGTTTTCCCACTGATAGTAGTAGCTGTTATTGGCGCTTGCCGAGATAGAATAGTCATCGGCTTTAGCCTGACCGTTCATATAATATGGTTCGGAATAATTATGGCTGTTACGTTGAGCGATACGGTAAGAGAAACGTGAGGTTGCCATCAAACCGTCAATAGGCATAAGGTTGATATAGCCGGTACCGCGTACAGTGAACCCACTGTTTTGTGAATTGGTGCGGTCAAGTTGAAGCAACGGGTTACCGTTGTCATCCATCTGGAATTTGGAGGTAGCATAATACTTTCCGTTAGGAGCAACCAAGATTGAAGAAGGATTCTTCTCATACTGTTCCTTCATACCGGTAGTAAACTGATCCACACTGTCCCAATAAACCGGAGTAAGCGGGTCAAGAAGAAGAGCCGGGGTCATCATAGAGCCATATGCACTCTGGTGTGATACGCTGCGGGTTTTCCATCTTTCGATAGAGGTGTTGGTACCGACCTTAATCCACTTATAGAGTGAATATTCTGCATTAAGCTGAGCAGTAAGACGAGAATAAGTATCTTTTTTACCTTTTACGATACCGTCATTGTCTACATAATTAATAGAAGTAAAGAAATTACCCTTTTCATTACCGTCCTGAAGAATTACAGAGTGCTGAGTAGCCCAACTCGGCTCAAACACTTCGTCAATCCAGTTGGTTTCATCAGGATTATCATAGTTCACTCCGTAATCATTACACATAGTCTTCATGTCATAACCGGAAAGTTCCTTATAACGAATCCAGTCCTTTGCACCGAAGATTTCGGGAGTTTTGCCGAGACGCTGGTTGATAGCCTTGAATGAATAGATCACCTTAGGCTGTCCGTCCCTGATAGCACCGTTCTTGGTGGTGATGAGCACAACACCGTTACCTGCCTGAGCACCGTAGATGGCAGCTGAGGCGGCATCCTTAAGCACCTCCATTGATTCAATCATAGAGGGGTCAAGGTACTGGATGTTGTCAACCTTAAGACCGTCGACGATCAACAGCGGGCCGAGGTTACCTGAGTTAGACGAATAACCGCGGATACGGATCTGCGCACCTTCGCCCGGGGCACCTGATGTGTTAAGAATCTGTACACCGGCAGCTTTACCCTGAAGTGCCGCACCGGCATCAACGGTAGCAAGACCGCGGATGTCATCGGAAGAAATTGATGATACAGAACCGGTCACGTCACTCTTCTTCTGAGTACCATAACCTACTACGACAACTTCGTCAAGGCTTGTGTCAACTTCATTCATAACAATGTTAATCACGTTACGGCCTTTAACTGCAACTGTCTGGGACTGGTAACCTACATAAGATACTTCCAATGTAGCATTACCGCTTTTTACACTTAAGGTGTAATTCCCATCAATGTCGGTTGTACAACCGTTGGTGGTGCCCTTTTCCATTATGGTCGCACCAATCAGGGGTTCGGAGTCATTAGCTCCCGTAACCGTACCTTTTACTTGGAATTGAGCCATTGCCGGTAGCCCGATAAAGCCCATTACCGCAAGCAAGAAAATGATTCTGATTTTCATGAGAATGGTTAGTTAAAAAAGTTAAGAATATGTTAATTAAATTGGTTTTCTGCAAATTTACCGTCCTCTCGCCGCAAATTATGTTTATTTTTAGATAAAAAGTTTGTGTTTTTAGATATTTCTACATGTTTTTAGACATCTTCACGAAAACACCAAATTTTGTGTTACATGCCAAAAGAAAAATGTTACATTTAACATTTCCACTCCTTTCCCATAACATTGCTCTAAAACATATTTCTCCATCCCCCCCAAAATCATCGAAGATGATGCTATAATTGTAAGCCCCGCATTTCTATGTGGGGTCATGGCGCAAAGTGTACGTATGGTTGAATCAAGAACGTCGAACGACGTTCCTTAATTGTGCCGATATGTTTGATAACGGAGTTGGCGGAGATGCCCGAGATGCCCGAGATGCCCGAGTCGGCGGAGCCACATTACACCCCGTCAGCCCTCCGGGCGACACCCTACATAGCCCACGGTGCAAACCGTGGGTGCGGAGCCACGTTGTCCGGTATCGGACGGTGCGGGCTGGACGTATGACGCCAAAGGGCGATAATTAATTGTTAG
>DAAL01000266.1:540-19749 GCA_001701065.1 Bacteroidales bacterium GP4 | reverse complement strand
AAACCGTTATATTGCCATTTGTCGGAAAACGTGCGGTTAGCCTGCAGCGCAACGTAAAAAACAGTGGTGTCAGGTTTTATATAATTATAGGTTATCCATGCCGCTCCCTGTGAGTTGTCAAGTTCGCCGCCCAGCGGAGTTTCCTTTCGTGTAAGGGATGTTCCATCGGTGAAAGTGAAGGTTTCCTCATACTCGCGGTGGGCTTTTATCTCATCGGTGAGTTTGAAATAACCGCCTGCGTTCCATTGAGAGCGACCTACATTGAATTTGGCATCGCCTTGGTAATAACCCCATTTCTGATTCAATGCCTGTCGTCCCTGCAGCATCAACGAGCCGCCGACTGTGGGATTAGCCACAATAACGTTAAGCACATAGTTGGCACCATTGTAGCGCAGCCCCGGATTGTCTATCCATTCCACACGCTTTATTGTTTCGGGCAAGAGAGCTTTGACTTGCTCAATTGTAGCTACTCTGCCGTTGATTCGCACTTGCACTGACTGTCCGGCAGCGGTAATAGAGCCGAAAGCGTCATTTACAGTCAAAGTGGGGATCATCAGATTGCGGATTAACTGCATTCCGTTCTTAGAATTGTCAACTGCGCTTTTCGACGGATGATAAACATCCATGTCGGATTTGCGGATTACTTTGGGTGCTTGGATTACTATTTCATCAAGCTCTTGTGTAGCGATGGTATCAATAGTTTCCTGAGCGGCTGCGATAGCGGGAAGCTGAATTGCGGCTGCCGCCATCATTATTTTTCTTAAGATTGTAGTTGTCATAATGCGATATAATTTTATTGATTTCATACCGCAAAATTATAGCTAAACCCATCTTAACGCCAAAAGTAAAAGTCTTAATATCGTCATTGTAACTACCTGAATATCAGTCGTAGTTCATCTAAAAAGTCTTAATATCACGCTTTACAATCCAAATGGTGTCTTAAGCCTCGGCTTCCTGACGTAGAAAAGCCACGATATCCTCCTTCTCGGGGACACCGAGCTTCTTCCTTATCGAAGATTTACGTACATATATAGTCGCTGTGGTTTGTGCCGTGATGACACTGATTTCCTTGGTCGAAAATCCTGCCACCATAAGCACTATGATTTGTTCTTCTTTGTCAGTGAGGATCGCTCCATGATGCTCGTGAAACCGGGAATAGAATCCGGAATATAGATTGTCGATTATTCCATACACGCTTTCCCAGTTTACGAGACAACCGTTGTTGTCGCTATCAATCGACGATATTTTTCGGAGCATGTCACGGTTCTGTTCGGTAGGGGTCTCGGCAACCATTTTGATTATGCCGAGTTGCTGCAGCATAGCCCGGCGTAAAGTGTCGTTCATGGCGGAACTTGTCACTGTGGAATTGGATTCATCAACTAATTTTTGCAAAATCTCGTTTCGCTCCAACGCTTCCAATGCCTTGCGCTTCTTGTTAAGGGCATACCATAATAATATGCCTGATATAAGTAAAGCTGCAAGGACTACGATAACCAACATTGCAGTCTGTCGTTCATTTTTCGCTTTAAGCGTCAATCGCCTGTTTTCTAATTCAAGAACGCTTTGTTCGGATTCACGCTGGATGGCTTGCGTCCGGAGTAGATAATCACGTTGACGATTGTTTATCCGCGCCATACGGATAAGACTCAATTTCCCAGTGTTATTGTAGTCGAGCGAGGCGCTGAGAAAGTAGGCAAAACTATTGAAATATCCTCTTTCATCTTTAGGAATCGCCAATGCGCAGCTATCAGCTTTCGCCAATTCTTTGATGGCTTCCGCTCTGTTTCCGGTATTGAGCATGGCAAGCGATTTCCACAGATGGATGTAGTGCCTGATTGAATTGCCTTGGGGTTCATTCATAAGCCTGTCAGCCAAACTCAAAAACTCAGAATAGCGTCCCATTTCCTCAAGGACTCCCATTTTTTCATATTCATAGCGGAATTTTAATTCCGAAGCTCCCTCATGAGCGGCAATATCAATAAGTTCATCAAGTATCACAAGGGCTGAATCATTTTTGCCTCTGAAAAGAAAATCGAAGTAGAGCCAGTATTTATACTGTGTAAGCCAACTCTCATCTTTGTCGATACTCATGAGTCGCTTTATACGTGACTCGTTGGGTCCATCGTAGGTTCCCAAACTGACTCTGCTACGCAATGGCTCTATAAGGAAACTTTCAGGAACATTGTTCAAAGATGACAATGAATCAAGCATTCTTAGAGCCAAGTCCATTTCACCGATACGGTATTTGTAGGAAGCTAACAATGTCGCGCTTTTGATACTGCGTTCCAAATCCTTGCCCCTATAAAATTCAGCGGAATAACTTATCAATGAATCAGAGAGAGCCAGATGCTTCTGTCCGTCATGAGCCGAGGCGACTGCGTAGTAGTATTTAGCTTTTATTGAATCTTCCTTCAATTCCGCCGGCTCAATAGCGTCAAGCAGTGACAATGCGCGGTCAGGATTATCGTACATTACCGACTCCGCGCCATCGATAATGTCATTGTAATCGGCTTGCTGCCGTGAACAAGCAGCAAGGCTGATAATTGCTATTATGAATACCCGTATAAGATTCTTCATGCAATGCGTAACTAATTATGTTTTAGCGCACAAATTTACGACATTATAAGAAATCGAGCAAATATCTTGAGTCCTAAACGCGATAAAAAAGAAGAGCGTCCTCGGTTTTCGGGGACGCTCTCTATAGTTAAAAACAGGAGGGATTAATCTACCGTTATCTTATGCGGAACTCCGTCCACAACCACGATGTAGATTCCGGCATTCAAACCGTCCAGGCGATTGATGGATTGTCCCTGAAGATTGTAAACCGACACTGTGTCATACTCTCCGTCGATGTAAATGGTTCCGTTAGAACCGTACACTGTATTGACGGCTGCTGCATCAGAGCCGATATTGTCGATGCCTGAGATGTTTTTGGTCGCAAACACAGCATATGCGCCGCCGGGCAGTGAAACTTTTCCTCCTGACAAGGCAGGTGTCAAACCATAGCTTGCTGAGAGAAGATTGTAATTAGAGTCGGCACCTGTTATGGGCACAGTGATTGACGCTGTTCCGGTTGTGGCGGGATTTGCCACGCAATAAAGCTCATCGGCACCGTTCTTGATGCTGATTATATAGCCGGTTGACCAATTGGACACATTGCATTTCATAGTTGTAATAGCGTTTTTGTCGCCGAAAAGCTGCGGATTGGCATTGCGGATGGCACAAAGTTCGGCATAGGAGTTTTTAAGTCCTTCACGGAATTTGTTGTCAAGGTAACTCCATATGACTTTTTTGTTTCCGGTGTCATTGCCTGAACTGTTCTTTGTGGTCTCATCAGCACCAAATTCCTGGAACTGCCATATCATGTGGGAACCGGGAGTCATCAGCATTATTGCAGCCACTGAACCAAGACGACGAGTGGTGATTTCAAGATTGCCTTTTATTCCGGCAGGCGCATATTGAGCAACTTTGTAAGCCATGCGTTCCTCGTCGTGGCTTTCGGCGTAAGATACGGTAGAGCCCCATGTGCGGCTGTCGCTTGGCGCATAGAAACGGTTCAGGTTGGCATTATCCTTGTAGCCCATGGCAAACTGGCATGATGCTTCATTTATATTAGCCCAGTTTATTTCTCCATCCTCAGCCATTTCATTCTCTTCCTTTGCTCCGGCAAGGTTTTCGTTGATGAAATAAGCATCGGGGTATACTTCACGCATTGCGTCATGAAGCTTTTTCATGCGGGCAACACGCGATGCATTGTAAGCATTGGTTTTGTCGGCAGTGACTCCGGTCCAGGTGTTGGTGGCGCTGTTGTAAGTTGCCTTGTAGCTTTCATTGGATCCGAGACCTTTCACCAAGTCAAATCGGAAGCCGTCCACATTGTAGATGTCAAGCCAGTATTTCAGCGCATCCTTGAACTGCTGCTGAACAAGGGGGTTATCCTGATTCCAGTCGTTTAACACACTGTAGTCATGAGGCGCATTGCCATTGTAGAACGGATTCTTGGCGATAGGGTACATCTGGTACCACGGATGCAGTCCGTCAGTTTGATTGAACACAATGTCAAGAATCACAGCCAAGCCGCGCTTGTGGGCTTCATCGATTAACTCTTTGTAGTCATCGGGGGTTCCATAATATTTGTCGGGCGCAAAATAGAAGTTGGTGTTGTAGCCCCATGAATGGTTGCCGTTGAACTCCATGATAGGAAGAAGCTCGATGGCATTTACTCCGAGTGACTTTATATAGTCGAGTTTTTCGATAACGCCGCGCACTGTGCCGTTACCGTTCTTGGCACCCTCGGTGCCTGTGAAATCACGGATAAGAAGTTCATATATCACAAGACGATCCTGAGGAACACCTTTGAAATTCTTTATTTCCCATTCGTAGTCATTCATGTTCTTGTTATATACCGCCACAGGCACAGCCTCCACTTGCGAAGAGGGATAAGAGGGCATGTCAGGGAACACCTCTTTAGATATATACTGGTCATTCCACGGGTCAAGCACCAACTGAGCGTAGGGGTCGCCCACATTAACAGTTGACTTGGTGGATTCTTCGTAGGTCTGGAAATAGTACTTGTAGTTGATATCCTCTTTTATGTCAGATACGGTTGTCCAGAAGTAGCGGTTGCCTTCGTAGTCCTGATAGTTCATGCTTATGGGAGCGTATTGGTTCCATGAGCCGATGAGCAGGACTGACGTTTTGCGTGGAGCCGCTATACAGAATGTCACAGTGCCGTCAGAGTTCTTCACCGGACCCATTTTAGGTGTGCCTCCGGGATAATTATTGGCTTCGGCAGCTCCCACACATGTCACTTTAATCATTTTAAGCAATACATCGCCATTTTGTCCCTTGAGTTCAGCATTTCCGAAGATGTTGTACACTCCGGGAGTGTCAAATGCTATGTCGGCGCTTAATTTTGTGGCATTATCTTCGCTTTTTACCACTTTGTCGCCATTGCTTATGGACAGCTTGGTGGCAATGGATGAATTAAGAGTAAACGTTACCGGAGAATTGTCATAAACAATTATGTTTTCGCTGGACGATACAGATGAAGTGAACGTCACCACTTGGTCCTGCGCAGGATGCACGTCGACAAAGATGTCGCCTCCGCTTTCGGTTTTGCCTTCTTTGGAACCATTGGCATTACGGAACACAAATGCCAGTTTCACTACATCGTCGGCATCGGTTATACCATAATATTCATTGATGCTGGGAATAGTTAGCTCCCAAGTATTAGCTGACACATAAGTCAACTTATACTTGTTGGAATTGTCACCCCATTTAGGCGCGGCTGTCCACTTGGAGTCAGTGTCGCCTTTAAGAATCACTCCGGTGTGGGCGTATACGGGAGTACTTGCAGTGAGTCCCATCAGTCCCTTGTTGCCTTTGTCGGCGTGGAAGGTGATCACGATAGGGGCACTGTTGCGCTGCACGATTGACGGCGATGACGTGACTATCTGCGCCGATATGCCCATCGAACATAACAGCATTGTCAGCATCGCAATGAAGTAGATTTTTTTCATATAAAACGCTATAAGAGTTAATAAATTTGTAACAACTATCTAATGGAATATCTCCATTATGCAAAATTCGGCAATTCTTTTACAATTTACAACAATTACTATCCTTTTTTGTCAGTCCTTTCACCTAAAAAATCATGAATTTGACCTTATTAGGTTATTGAAAGCAAAGATTTTGGCAAAAATAAGTTAAACCGGGGATGACATTGGCTTATTTATAACAGGATTTTGGGGGTTGTTGCAATGATACAGTTTTGTAGAGTCAATAAATTAATGTACTTTTGCATAGCGAATTATGCTACTTTAATGTATTTTATGGTGAAAAGTGACAAAAAGAACAAGATGAATATAATCTCCGATAAGAGTTCCATCAATAAATTACCCTATGCCGCAGCATGGATTTATGGCATTGTATTCACTGTAATAGTGTGCTTTTTATTCCCGATGAAAAACGGCTATTATCTCCGATGGATCGATTATATGAATTTTTTTGACTCTTCGGTATTCGAGTTTAATCATCTTTTGAACTATCCCGGAGGATTGCTACAATACCTTGGGAGCTATTTTACCCAATTTCTATTCTATCCGTGGCTCGGGACCGCTGTATTCCTGTTAATGTGGGCGACGATTGTCGTCCTGTGCATCTCGGCGTTCCAATTAAAAGATTATGCGATAGGCATTGTATTTGTCATTCCGGCATGTTTAATGAACGGCGTTCTTAGCCTTGACGAAAATTTACTGGTGCTGTACAATAAGGGAGTCGCTTATTCACCAACGTTGGGATTCTTATTCGCATTGTTGTGCTTTTGGATAGTATCGCGCACTGACTTCATGGGGAGTATCCTGCTACCGTTGCTATATCCTTTCATGGGCTATTATGCTTTGCTGTCATGGCTGTTGTGCTCTATTTCTTCAAGAATCACACGCAGGACAATGTGGATTCATATAACCGGAATAGTCCTTGTGGTAACTGTACCGTTGATGTACTACATGTTTTGGCACGGAACATGGTCCGACCATGAAGTCTTGTATCTTAAAGGACTTCCTGACTTTATTTTAGCAAAAGAAGATATTACTCTGTGGTTACCCTACATAATAATAGCGGTACTGCTGATAGTAATAGGCATAGAATCGCAATTCCGTTACTTACCGAAGAAAATAGGGGATATAGCGTTCCCCGTCATATTTATCGGTGTGCTCGGTTGGGGATATTCGCTATCAAGCAAGCCAGAATCGCTCCGCGCCATGATAATGATGCAGCAGAGCATGGATGAAAACGATTGGGAAAGGGTAGTGCGTCTTGCTTCAAACCTTAGAGAGAAACCGACTCCCGATGTGCTGACTATAGCCAGACTCGCCTCGCAAAAGACCGGCAAAGGTGTCAGAATCCTTGACGCAAAGCAAGATCCGCCACGTAATCATCCTCGACTAAAATCATCCATAATCAGCACCGCGCTGATTTCGGTTCCAGTGAGCTATTATATAGGAAGACCTAATTTAGCTTATCGATGGGCGATGGAGCATAGCATCAAATACGGCAAGAATGTATTCTTCCTTAAATATCTTGTGAGGAGTTCACTGTTGTCAGGTGACTATAAGCTGGCGCAGAAGTATAACACAATGCTTGGAAATACGCAATTCCACAAAGCATGGGCTAATCGCTACCAAAAATTCATAGACAATCCCGAATTGATGGCGAGCGAGGAGGAATTCAAACTAATACCTCCTGACATGTCGGAAGATGTGTTCTTTTAGAATCCTTCGGCTACGGAAGCACTGTCGGCTCAATCCCTTTGCTTTCGATTGCCTTCACTAAGGCACGGCGCGGCACTTTAAATTCACGCACCATGAATTCCGGCACATTATAGGATTTCATCAGGCTTTCGTAATAATCGGGTGATTTCTGTGGCACAATAAATGCTTTGGAAGCTTTTCCCTGCTCATCAATGTGGCAAATGTAAGGACGGGTGTAGAATCCGTCGTCACGGCGTGAACTGAACACAATCCAGCGATTGTTGGATGACCAGGAATGATAGCTGTCAGCACCTTTGGAGTTGGCGTTTTCAAGCGGATGCGACACCTTTGAAGCGAGATCGGTTATCCATAGGTCAGCTTCTTTGTGCCAAATGTGGAACGTTCCGAAATCACTCACACATGTAAGCATATATTTGCCGTCAGGCGATATTCTGGGAAGGGACGCGCTTTTGCCATGCCCGGTTGCTGAAAACACAGTGTCAATGTCAGATGCGAATGTGCCTTTATCAGCGTCATACTTCACTGAAAGTATGTCATATCTTATAGAGTCATACACTTCTTTCAACTGTCCATCTTTGGCATTGTCAGGAATCCGGGCACAACTGAAATATAGAGTAGCGCCGTCAGGACTCCATGCCGGAAATGTTTCCAAACGGTCAGAAGTGGGAAATATCTGCTTAACGGAATTCTTATCCACATCGTACAATATGAGGTCAGACCATTCATCGAGGACTTCCACTTTCTGTGGGTCACGTGTGAAAAAGTATTGCTCTGTGCCGTTTTGAGAATAGGCGATTACATTACTCACCGGATGCCAAGCCTGATACACACCCGCCGGTGTTTTCCCTCCATGGGAGAAATCCACTTTTTTCACGTCATCACCCTCTATTATTATGGTTCCGCCGTTGTGTCCTCTTACATGGAACTGCGAAGATTCACCGGAAAAGTGATTTCTCGGCACATGACAATTCATGCATGACATCATTTTGTCATCCGTCGAATAGGAATTGTTGTGTATGATTTTTTCGTCAAAATTGGTCAGGTTACGTTGATTCAAAAGAATCTCGTTGTAGTAGACGAATGTAGGCTCAATCAACCGATAGGATATATAAGGGTCAATATCATCCTCGGACACATGAATAGGGAAGGTGTATTTACGCCATTTATCAGAATCTCCCGAACCTACATATACGCTACATTCAACGTCATTGCCACGGTTCGCTTCCATGAAATCATGCCAATCATCTTCGTCCCATTGAACATTCTTGCCCTTGGACATAAGTTTCTCATCATTCTTAGCCGATGATAAGGATGCGATGTATTTGTTGCCAGCCGTGTTAATCCGGAAATTCAGCGGTGCGATGTTGGGAGGAATCACTATTTCGCGGTAATCGGGATATATATCAGGCATGGATGTTTCGGATATTGTCGAGTCCGATGAAGGGAGAGTTATGTTATTACAACCCACAAGAAGCAATAAGCACAGCATCATACTTGCCTTCATGAGATTCGTTGATGGTATTGACATAGCTAAAATATACTTTATTTGTTGTTTAAACTTTTTGACATGATAATTACAAAGATAGAAAAGTTTTTGCAAATAATAAAATATGATTAACTTTGTCAGCAAATACATTATCATTATGAATTTATTACTTAATATAATCTGGATTGTTTTCGGTGGATTTGTTGTAGCTATCGAATATGTCATTTCGAGTGTAGCTATGATGATTACAATTATTGGAATTCCTTTCGGACTTCAAACGTTAAAATTGGCGATGGTCGCATTGCTGCCGTTCGGCACGCCTGTAGTCAGCAGCCCTAATTCCTCAGGATGCATAAGCGCAGTGATGAATGTGATATGGTGGTTTGTGGGCGGAATTCCCATAGCCTTGACCCACCTCGGTTTCGGAATACTATTTTGTATCACCATAATCGGAATTCCTTTCGGGGTTCAGCATTTCAAACTTGCGCGTCTTGCGTTTTTGCCTTTCGGCAAACAGGTAGGATAGCCTACACATTTACTTAAGTCAAATAAAAAAGGTCCCGAAACATCGCGTTCAGGGACCTTTAATCTTTTATAAATAATTAATTGGAGAATTTAAGCTTGTTGATAAGCATTGATTTCAGCAGGGTCAAAACCCATGATGAAATCAGAGTGCTTTACGATTTCAGCATGAGCCATATTGCTATATACTTCAGCTGAACGGGTGAATGATTCATTGCGATTAGCATCAAGAAGCACGAGGTACCCCATGATAGTGAAGGCTGCCATTTCGACAAGGCGACGAGCCATGAAGTCAACATATACAGTATCTTTCACCGAGGTAACTTTTTCTACAGCCTGCGCATAAAGTTCGGTCATCTTCACAAGACGGTCTTTAATCTTCTGAAGTTCGGGCTTAACTTCCTGTGCTTCGTACTCTTTAATGAGGTTAAGGTAAGCACCGGTTGTCACGTAGCGGATAGCTGCCACAACCTGAAGCTGAGTAGTTCCTTCGTATATGGAAGTGATGCGGGCATCGCGGTAAAGGCGTTCGCAGGCATAATCCTTCATGAAGCCTGATCCACCGTGAATCTGAATACAGTCATAAGCATTCTGATTGCAATATTCGCTGCCCATGCCTTTGGCAAGAGGAGTGAGCGCATCGGCTATCTTGCTGTAAGCCTTGGATTCCTTTTTCTCTTCAGGAGTCAAAGAACGTTCTTTAGCTATATCGTCATAGATCTTATAGAGATCGACATAACGTGCGCATTCGTAAAGAAGAGAACGTGATGCGTCAAGCTTCGCTTTCATCACAGCAAGCATCTCGTAGACAGCGGGGAATTCGATAATAGCTTTACCGAACTGTTTACGGTCCTTAGCGTAAGCGAGAGCTTCACGGTAAGCGAGTTCGCTGATACCTACGGACTGAGCCGCGATACCAAGACGCGCACCATTCATAAGAGCCATCACATACTTGATAAGACCGAGTTTGCGTGAACCTACAAGTTCAGCTTTGGCATTTTTGTAAACGAGTTCACAAGTAGGAGAACCCTTTATACCCATCTTATTCTCGATGCGGCGCACAGTTACACCGCCATTGCGCTTGTCGTAGATGAACATTGAAAGACCACGACCATCCTTAGTGCCTTCCTCAGAACGAGCAAGCACAAGATGGATGTCGCTGTCACCGTTAGTGATGAAACGTTTTACGCCGTTGAGCACCCAAGTTCCGTCGGGCTGTTCAGTAGCTTTAAGCATCACTGACTGAAGGTCGCTACCTGCATCGGGCTCGGTAAGGTCCATTGACATGGTTTCACCTTCACACACACGCGGGATGTAGCGTTGTTTCTGATCTTCATTGGCAAACTCATATATGGTTTCAGCGCAATCCTGAAGACCCCATAAGTTCTCAAATCCGGTATCGGCGCGGCTTACGATGTCAGCAGCCATGATGTAGGGAGTTATGGGGAAGTTAAGACCTCCGTAACGACGGGGCATAGCCATACCCATCAAGCCGGCTTTACGGCACACATCAAGGTTTTCTTGGGTGCCATCGGCATATACAACATGTCCGTTCTCTACATGAGGACCCTGATGGTCAACGTCCTCGGCACGGGAAGCAATGCTCTCACCGCAAATTTCACCAACTACTTCGAGCACTTTATCATAGCTGTCCATAGCATCCTCAAAGTTAAGAGGCGCATAGTCAAATTTTTCAGCGTCAGTGTAATTGCGCTCTTTTAAAGCCACAATCTTTTCCATCATGGGATGGGTGAGATGGTGCTTTAAGTCGGGATTATCATTATAAAAATTAGCCATTGTTATGTTTTTGTTTATTATTTCTTGTTTGCTGATGTCACACCTTGGAGCAATTGCTCAGGTGCGGTCATGACTGAAAACCGAATATTACTTAGAGTTCTTCTTGTAATATTTGATTAGTTTAGGAACTACATCTTCCACATTTCCGGTAATGACATAGTCAGCTATAGTATTTATAGGAGCGTTGGGGTCATTGTTTATGGAAATTATGATAGAGCTTTCCTGCATTCCGGCGATGTGCTGAATCTGTCCCGATATACCGCATGCGATATACAATTTAGGACGAACAGTAATACCGGTTTGTCCGATTTGACGATCATGGTCAGCAAAACCGGCATCGACAGCGGCACGAGATGCGCCAACTTCACCGCCAAGAGTGTTTGCCAATTCAAAAAGCAAGTCAAATCCTTCTTTGCTTCCGACACCGTAACCACCGGCTACGATAATGGGCGCGCCTTTTATGTTTACTTTAGACTTTTCGATGTGACGGTCGATAATTTCCACTACGAAATCCTCGTCTTTCACATATTTTGCAGGATCAAGATTGATGACTTCGCCTTTATATGCCGGATCCTTAATATCTTTTTTCATCACACCTTCACGCACGGTAGCCATCTGAGGACGGCATTCCGGATTCACGATTGTAGCCACAATGTTTCCACCGAAAGCGGGACGAATCTGGTAAAGGAGTTCCGAATATTCTTTGCCGGTCTTGGGGTCCTTGTGGTCGCCAATCTCAAGAGCGGTACAGTCAGCGGTAAGTCCGCTGTGCAAGCATGAAGATACACGGGGACCGAGGTCACGACCTATGCATGTTGCACCCATCAAGCATATCTGGGGCTTGATTTCCTTAAACAGGTTTATCAGGACAGCAGCATGAGGATTGGATGTGTAAGGATACAAACGCTTGTCTTCAACTTTGTAAACTACATCCACGCCATAGGGGAAAAGCTGCGACTCTATTCCTTCAAGCTTGTCGCCAATTACTAATGCTTCAAGTTTAACACCGAGTTTATCGGCAAGCACACGACCTTTAGTGAGCAATTCCAAACTTACGTCAGCAACTTTGCCATCCTCAAACTCGCAGTATACTATTAAATTATTATTGTCTGTCATGTCGTTAATATTTTTAGGCACAATTAGCCAATTGTGTGGTTGGCGATAAGTTCTACAATGAGTTCCTCAAGCTCTTTATCGTTATTTTCGATAGAGCGGCTTTCCTTGGCTGTAAACACTACATTTTCTATAGCTTTTACTTTAGTAGGAGAACCGGGCAAGCCTATCTGTTCAGGATCAGCGTCAACATAAGCCGCGCTCCATTCCTGAAGATTAAGATAGTCACGAGAATCAACCAATGCTTTCAGTTCGTCGCTAAGTTTTTCCTTTTCGCTTGGAGAAACAGCGTATTTGAATTTCTGAATACGTTTAGCATTGCGAGGTCTACATTCAGCGGCAGAACCGTTAACTGTAACAACACATGGCAGAGGAGCCACAACGGTTTCAACACCATTTTCAAGACGACGTTTTACAGTCACCTTACCGTCCTTAAGGTCAAGAATCTCTTCAGCATATGTCACCTGGGGTATGCCAAGCTTTTCAGCGATCTGGGGACCTACTTGCGCAGTGTCACCGTCGATGGCTTGACGACCGCCGAGGATAATATCATAGTTGCCAAACTTCTTCACAGCCTGAGCCAGAGAATAGGAAGTGGCAAGAGTGTCAGCTCCACCAAGGGCGCGGTCAGTCAAAACAATACCGGAGTCAGCACCACGATATATAGCCTCACGGATTATTTCGGAAGCTCTGGGCAAACCCATAGTGAGAAGTGTAATCGTTGATCCCGGATTAGCGTCTTTTAGTCGGAGAGCTTGTTCCAAGGCATTGAGGTCCTCGGGATTAAAGATCGCAGGAAGAGCCGCACGGTTAATAGTGCCGTCGGCTTTCATTGCATCTTTACCTACATTGCGGGTATCGGGAACCTGCTTTGCAAGAACAATGATGTTTAAACTCATAATTATTTATATTTTTAAATTACTATTTGCTAAATCAGCCACAAAGTTAAGATTTTCAGCCTTTTTAACCAAACCGGAGGGCATTTAAAATAGTTTAATAATCTTAATCGGGCATAAATTATTCATAGCTTGTGCCATCGAAACAGTGGGTACACACCTTGCATTTGGGGAGTCCTATCGATTCGATTATGGTCTCTATGGAATTGAATTTCAATGAAGTAAGACCAAGTTTCTTACGGATTATCTCCACCATCGCATTGTACTTGGGAGAATCAGTTTTAGCGTATTCTTCCAAATCCTTGTTGGCATCGCCTTCCAGTTCTTCAATTACCCTGCGTGTGATAAGTTCCATCTCACTCTTTGATGCGGTGAAGTTCAAGAACTTACAAGGATAAATGAGGGGAGGACAGCTGATGCGGATGTGTACTTCCTTAGCTCCGGCATCAAACAAATCTTTTACATTGTCACGCAGCTGAGTGCCTCGCACTATCGAGTCGTCGCAGAAAATAACCTTTTTGTCCTTTAAAAGTGCCTTGTTGGCTATAAGTTTCATTTTTGCCACAAGTTCACGACGTTCTTGAGTGCTGGGTGTAAAGCTACGAGGCCAAGTGGGGGTGTATTTGACTATGCCGCGTCGATAGGGGACACCTTTACCTTCAGCATAACCTAACGCCATGCCTATTCCTGAATCAGGGACTGCGCTCACGTAGTCGATATCGGTTTTATCTTTCCGTCCCATATCTATTCCGGTGGCGTAGCGCATCTCATCCACATTTTTGTTTTCGTATTCACACACGGGATAGCCGTAGTAGGTCCACAGGAATGCACATATCTGCATGTCGGTGCCGGGAGCTTTCAATTGCTTTATCCCGTCGGCGGTAATCTCGACTATTTCAGCCGGTCCCACATTGTAGCACACATCGTAGCCGAGGTTAGGGAATGCGCAGGTTTCGCTTGTCGCAGCATACGCACCCTCCTTCTTGCCTATCATGATGGGAGTTCTGCCTAACTTGTCACGAGCAGCAATGACCGAATTTTCGGTCAACAGCAGCATGGAGCAAGAGCCTTTCACTCGTCGATACACATTCTCAATGCCTGAGATGTAGTCGGTGCCCTCGCTTATGAGAGCAGCAATCATCTCGGTGGGGTTTATTATGTCATAGCTGTGTTCACAGAAGTGATGCCCCTTGGCAAGCAATTCCTTTTCCAGTACACCTATATTATTAATACGTCCCACTGTGACTATAGCGAATTTTCCGAGATGGCAATTCACTATTATAGGCTGGGCATCGGTGTCACTAATGACACCGATACCTACCTTTCCTTTAAATTCATCCAGGTCACCCTCAAACTTGGACCTGAAATAAGCATTCTCTATGTTGTGAATAGAGCGGGTGAAAATCCCGTTGTTACATGTGGCTATACCGGCACGTTTTGTTCCCATATGGGAGTTGTAGTCAACTCCATAGAAAAGTTCGGTTACACATTCGTCGTGTTTAGCGACTCCAAAAAAACCACCCATAATCTGTTGTCAGAATGATATAAGTTATTTTTTGTTGTTTTCAATCCATTTACGAGCATTAATAAACGCATCGACCCATGGTGTCACCTGGTCCGAAGCATGGTCGGCAGGATAATATCCGCACTGCCACGGGAATATCGAACGCTCGGGGTGGGGCATCATAGCCAAATGCCGTCCGTCAGCTGAAGCAATACCAGCCACAGCACCCTTTGAGCCGTTTGGATTGCCGGGATAAGCCGCATAGTTATATTTAGCCACGACATTGTACTTGTCCATATCCTCGGGCAATTCAAATTTTCCTTCACCGTGGGCTACCCATATACCTACTTTTGAGCCGCTCATGCTGCCAAGCATTACGGAATTGTTTTCCGGTATCGAAAGTCCTACGAACTGTGACTCAAATTTGTGCGAGATGTTATGCTCCATGCGTGGACGGTGTTCATGTTCGGGATTGATAAGGTTCAATTCGATCATGAGCTGACAGCCGTTGCATATACCAAGGCTCAATGTGTCGTTACGCTTGTAGAAGTTGTCAAGAGCTTTCTTTGCCTTCTCGTTCCAAAGGAATCCTCCAGCCCAGCCCTTGGCGGAGCCTAATACGTCAGAATTGGAGAATCCGCCGCAGAACACTATCATGTTGACATCCTCAAGGTTCTCACGACCGCTGATAAGGTCGGTCATGTGCACATCCTTAACATCGAATCCTGCAAGATAGAGCGAATAAGCCATTTCACGGTCGCTGTTCACGCCCTTTTCTCGGATAATCGCAGCCTTGATTCCGGAAGGTTCATGACGGTCAAGGGAAATGCCTCGTGACGACAGTGAGCCGTCATAGTGTTTCGGGAACTTATATTTAATAGGCTGTTTCTTGTAATTCTCAAAACGCATCTTTGCGCATTTTTCGCCGCTCTGCACACAATCAAGCAGATAAGAAGAACGGAACCACACATCACGCAGATAATCGATGAACAGCATCTGCTGCGCGTCGTTGTGGTCAATCATCAATATACGTTCATCGGAAGGCTCGGCAATTTCGAGGTAACGTGCATCAGCCGCATAAAGAACAGCCGACACCTTTTCACGGTCAGCGTCTTTTACCTGAATGACAAGCGCAGGATTTTCAGCAAACATAATCTTGATGATGTCATTTTCGCCCCATGCCTTGAAGGCATCAGCCGACACATTAAGACCGCCGTCGACATTGGCGAAAGTCATTTCAAGTAATGTGGTTATAAGTCCACCGGCAGCGACATCGTGGGCAGCCAGCAACAATCCGTCGTCCACAAGTTTCTGAACGGCATTAAATGTCTTTACGAACTGTGCGGCATCAGTCACCGTAGGAGCCTCTTTGCCGAGACGATTCAGGGTCTGAGCCAATGCCGAACCACCGAGTTTAAGGCTATCGCCGGAGAAGTCTATATAATATAATGTAGAATCTTCGTTGCGAAGTACGGGAGAAACCGTTTTCTTGACATCGGAAACCTCACCAGCAGCCGATATAATCACTGTGCCGGGAGCAAACACCTTGTCGTTGCCATATTTCTGGGTCATCGAAAGGCTGTCCTTACCGGTGGGGATATTGATTCCGAGTGAACATGCAAAATCACTGCAAGCTTCTACCGCACGGTAAAGCGCAGCGTCCTCGCCTTCGTTTTTGCAAGGCCACATCCAGTTGGCACTAAGCGAAAGGCTCTTTATGCCGTCCTTCAAGGGTGCGCCCACAATATTGGTGAGAGCTTCAGCCACAGCTACCACGGAACCTTTAGCTGCGTCGATAAGAGCTACCTGAGGAGCATGACCTATAGAAGTGGCTATACCTTTGGTGCCTTGGTAATCGAGTGACACTACACCGCAGTCGCTCAACGGAAGCTGAATTTCGCCCTGGCACTGCTGGCGCGCAACTTTACCGGTCACTGATCGGTCAACTTTATTGGTCAACCAGTCCTTACAAGCTACTGCCTCAAGGCTCAGGACATCAATCACATAATTGGACAACTCGGATGATTTATACTCCACATCCTTGTAAGTCACATTGACAGTGTGGTCAGTAATGACAGTTTTCGGGGAATTGCCGAACATGTCAGCCATAGCCAAGTCAATGGGCTTAACTCCGTCGGGCTGCTCGAATACGAAACGGTCGTCGCCGGTGGTTTCGCCCACTACATAGAACGGAGCGCGCTCACGTTCGGCGATAGCCTTTACGTATTCCACATCCTTTTTGTCAAGGATAAGTCCCATACGTTCCTGGCTCTCGTTTCCTACAATCTCTTTTGCCGACAAAGTCTTGTCGCCGATGGGAAGATCACCTATATTTATCTTACCGCCGGTTGACTCCACAAGCTCGGAAAGAGCGTTAAGGTGTCCGCCTGCGCCATGGTCGTGAATGGAAATGATGGGGTTATTGTCGCTTTCAGCAAGCGCACGAATCACGTTGCTCACGCGTTTCTGCATCTCAGGATTGGCTCGCTGCACAGCGTTTAGCTCGATAGCGTTGGCGTATTGTCCTGTCTCAACTGAAGATACAGCACCGCCGCCCATACCGATGCGGTAGTTGTCGCCGCCCATTACGATGACCTCTTCATTAGCCTCGGGAATGCCTTTGATAGCATCCTTTTTAGCCGCGAATCCTACACCTCCGGCAAGCATGATTACTTTATCATAAGCGTATTGCTTGTTGTTTTCCTCATGCTCAAAGGTCAACAACGAACCGCAAATGAGCGGTTGTCCGAATTTATTGCCGAAGTCAGAAGCACCGTTGGATGCTTTTATAAGAATGTCGCAAGGAGTCTGATACAACCAAGCCCTCGGATTCATCATAAGTTCCCAACGATGTTCGGGAGCCATGCGCGGATAGCTGGTCATGTACACTGCTGTTCCTGCAATGGGCAGACTCGCTTTTCCTCCGCCAAGGCGGTCGCGGATTTCACCTCCGGTACCGGTAGCCGCGCCGTTGAAGGGCTCGACAGTGGTAGGGAAGTTGTGGGTCTCGGCTTTCAATGATATAACAGTGTCCACATCCTTCATGTCGAAATAGTCGGGACGTTCAGGATGAGTAGGGTAGAACTGTTTCACAGTAGGACCTTCCACAAACGCCACATTGTCTTTATAGGCTGACACAAGGCTATTGGGGTTGACCTGTGATGTTTTCTTGATCAGTTTGAAGAGTGAAAGCGGCTTTTCTTTGCCGTCGATGATGAATGTGCCGTTGAATATTTTATGGCGGCAGTGTTCCGAATTTACCTGAGAGAATCCGAACACCTCGCTGTCAGTGAGCTTCCTGCCAAGCTTAGCACTAAGATCCTTTAGATATTGCTCTTCTTCGGGGCTTAATGCAAGACCTTCGCTCTTATTGTAGGATTCGATGTCATCGATGTACACAATAGGGTCAGGAGTCTTTGCCACGTTGAAGATGTTTTCGTCAAGACCTTCGTAAACTCGTTGAAGCATCTTGTCGAAATGAGGATTCTCGTCATCAGTAAGAGTAAACTCTTCTATACGAGAAATGCCGTCAAATCCCATGTTTTGAGAGATTTCAACGGCATTTGTACTCCAAGGAGTAATCATTTCTCGGCGAGGACCGATGAAACGACCGTTTATTGACTTTGATGTTAATGGAGTAGCATCGCCCAATAGCCATGATAACTTATTCAATTCATCCTGAGAGAATTGAGTGTCAGTATCCACGGCAAAAAAATGATTGGCGCCCTTTTGAAAGAAAACAATCATGCTGTGTCTAATATTAAATGTGATTGATTAGAGTGCAAAGTTACATATTTTTTGTGTACCGATTGAAATTTTCACGCAGATTTTTGACTCAAATAAGAACGTTTAAATGCCAGATAATAAAAAACAGGCGACATACCTCATGCCACCTGTCCGAATATGTTATGAAAAAACTGTTATTTCTATATTATTTAGACTTATTGATTGTACGGTTACGTGTCCTGTTGCCGTCTTTGGTCTCCACATCTATTATTGTTTCGTCGTCATTGTCGGTTATGACAATCTGTGTATCGGCAGAAGGGGAGGCTTCCGTTATTTCCGGAATCTCGTTCAAGTCAATGGAAGTGCCGTTAACTATCATTGTCATTTTCCCGTTAAGTTTAGGCGCGGATTTTTTTGTCGTAATGAGGATTTTCGGATTATCGCCTTTTACCACTGTCATACTCTCTATGTCCTGAGGATTCAAATCGTCAAGTCTATCATGTTTTACTCCATCCACACACACTACAACGGTTGTGTCAGAGACATAATGACAGTGCTGACCTCCGACACGGTCGCTATAGTCCTCGTCGGTGTCGCTTTTACTTAACTTTATTGTCCCCATGTTGGACCGAGTGAGCGACATTTTTACAGTCTCGTACCCTACATACATGATTTTAGCCACATTGAATTGTTCGGTTTTGAGTGAAAAGTCACCGTTAGCGTCTGTAACCGTTGCTTCTTTCGGCGTTTTCACTATCACTCCGGGAATGGGAGCACCGGATTCGTCAGTCACTTTTCCTGTACAGGTATATTCCGCCTTTGGCTCTGCGGCAGCCTTGGGTGCTGTGGCATCTCCCTTAGCTTCCTGATTGACTACCGGAACTGATTTGA
>DAAL01000266.1:399-525 GCA_001701065.1 Bacteroidales bacterium GP4 | reverse complement strand
TTGGCTGAAGTTTTCTTAACTGTGCCGGAATTAATCGCTGAAGGTTGTGAATTATGCGAGGATTCACTATCTTTGCCCTTTGAATTGTCTTCGCTGAACAAAGTCACACTTTTCATCCTTTCGATA
>DAAL01000266.1:0-276 GCA_001701065.1 Bacteroidales bacterium GP4 | reverse complement strand
AAGTTTACTATGATTTAGGCTGTTGGCTACTGACGGGAATCGGGTGCCAACAGTCTTTTTTATTAGCAATAACTGATATTGTGATGCATCAGCACCACTGTCCAGCACAGCCTTATCCGCCTGATATTCGTGGACTGCCTTTATTTCAGCCATTAAGATCCATGCGGCAGGATTGTACCAATTAAGAATGGCTATAATCTGGAATAATATCAAATCCCATGTGTGACCGGCTGACAGATGTTTCATTTCATGCGTGAGAATCATGGGATTCATCTC
>DAAL01000073.1 GCA_001701065.1 Bacteroidales bacterium GP4 | reverse complement strand
CCAGATGAACAATGTGGCTGTGACTTGCAAGAGCGGTTTCTTCAACTGCTGCAATCCGTGAATCCACATCTTGGCGGGAGAGAAAGTGTGCATCCAAGTGATGATACCGATACACTTGGAGTCGTTATTGGCTTCTTTCATCACAGCCTCTACTTCCTTGGAAGAGTTGGCAGTGCCTTTATATACTACTTTTACAGGGATGTTACCGGAGTTGTTAAGACCTTCGACCATCTCTTTAGAGTGCTTGTCGACAGCAACGACAGCGTCGCCGCCATAAAGGAGTTGTGCGCCGGTTACCCACCATAGTTCAAGATTTTCAAATGCTTTCATGTCAGTAATGATTAATAATAGTTAACAGATTGTTTTTTGAGAATATCACTTTTTGATTTGTCCGTAATAGGCGTTGGGACCATGCTTACGGTTGAAATGCTTTTCGATTAAAAGCTCGTTCATAGTCAAGTTAGGGTTGACCATGAATGCGATGCTCGCCATTTTAGCCACTTGTTCCATGACAACTGCGTTGTGGACAGCATCGTGAGGGTCTTTACCCCATGCGAAAGGTCCGTGGTTCTTTACCAGAACGCCGGGAGTGTGCATAGGATTCATGCCTTCAAAACGCTTGATGATAACGTTGCCGGTTTCCAGTTCATAGTCGCCTTTCACCTCGGCTTCAGTCATGTCGGCGGTGCAAGGGATTGCTTTGTGGAAGTAGTCGGCATGGGTTGTGCCAATGTTGGGAATGTCCTTTCCAGCCTGAGCCCAAGCAGTGGCATAGGTGGAGTGAGTGTGCACCACGCCACCCACTTCGGGGAACGCTTTATAGATGGCAAGGTGAGTGGGGGTGTCGCTTGAAGGACGCAGATTGCCTTCCACAACATTACCGTCAAGGTCCACAACCACCATATCATCAGCTTTCATGGAGTCGTAGTCGACACCGCTGGGCTTGATAACGACCAATCCGCTTTCGCGGTCGATGCCTGATACGTTGCCCCAAGTAAAGATAACAAGTCCGTGTTTTACCAAATCGAGATTGGCATGGAACACTTTTTCTTTCAAATTTTCGAGCATAGTGTTAAAAGATTAAATCACAAACGGAATTTGTGGTCTTCGAGATATTTCTTTTCATTGAAAGTATAAAGCTGCGCGCCTCTTCTTGAGCCTGTCTTGTCGATTTGATCGGTTTTTTCGATGCATTCGTTTTCGGCGATTCTCTTACGGAAGTTCCGCTTATCGATGCTTTCGCCGAGAATTGACTCGTAAAGGGACTGCAACTGTGACAGAGTGAATAACTCCGGGAGCAGATTGAAGCCAACGGGCTCATGCGTAACAGTCTTACGCATGAGTTCCCGGGCTTTTTCTATCATCTGTAGGTGGTCAAAAGCGAGAATGGGCAATTGCTTGAGTGATATCCACTGACCTTCGATGTTCCTATCGAGGCGGGGCGAGAACTGGCGGGTGTTTATCAGAGCGTAGTAAGCCACTGAAATGACACGCGCCCCGGGGTCACGGTTGAGCGCCCCGAAAGTTCCTACCTGCTGCATGTATATGTCGTCCATGCCGGTCAGTTCAAACAACACACGTCGCACTGCATCGTCCAAGCTTTCATTGTCGCCGACGAAACCTCCCATAAGTGACCATTCACCTTTACCGGGCTCAAAATTACGTCGAGTGAGCAGAATGCTAAGTTCCCCGTTAATAATACCGAAGATTATGCAGTCCACACCTACATAATGGCGTGCATGTTGTTTATAATATTCAAACATAGTCGAATTGTTCCTTTTTGCTTTTTATTACCAGAAGTACCAGTAGAATGCGGCAGTGATAAGAAGAATCACGATAGAGTTGAAAATATCCCAACCGTTCCAGCTTGCACGTGTAGCGGCACGCTGCTCGGGAGTGGATGTTCCAAATACGAGACCCTTGATTTCTTCAGGATTCTTAGGCTTGGTAAACAAGCTCACTCCTATTACCACGAGGATACAGAAGAGAAGCATCCAACCGCAGAAGAACAACCAGTTCACATCGTAGAACAAGTACTTGAATAAGTTCTGGTCGCCGGGGAGAGTTGCTGCGTTGCTGTAATAAATCTTAGCGCCAAGACGAGCCGAACCAATGACAAGACCTGAGATAAGACCCCACATACCACCTTGGGCAGTAGCGCGTTTCCAGCAGATACCAATCAAGAATGCAGCGGCGATACCCGGAGCGAGCACTGACTGCACGTCCTGAAGGTAAGTGTAGAGCACGTCGCCCACAGAGCGCATAACGGGAATCCATAGGATACCGAGAATCACGATGACAACTGTAGCAGCCTGACCGATGCGAACCAATTTCTTAGGATCGGTTTTCGGTTTGAAGCGCTGATAGAAGTCGATGGTGAAGAGTGCAGCGGAAGAGTTGAACAATGAAGCGAGTGAGCTCATCAACGCAGCAAGAATACCGCACACGATGAGACCTTTGACACCGGCGGGGAGCAATTTAGCCACAAGAGTGGGGAATGCAGCGTCAGGAGTTGAAAGGCGGAACACTTCGCCGTTGATAACGATACCTTCGTGGTTGAGCGCGAACGCAATCATACCGGGGATGAGGAAGAGGAATACAGGGAGAAGCTTGAGGTAAGCACCGAAGATAGTTCCTCGACGAGCTTCTTTTTCATTCTTACCTGACAATACACGCTGAACGATGAACTGGTCAGTACACCAGTACCAGAAACCGATGATAGCCGGTTCCAGCAGGTATTTGGTATTGAT
>DAAL01000009.1 GCA_001701065.1 Bacteroidales bacterium GP4 | reverse complement strand
TAACCATCGAAGATGCCGGCGAAGGGGCGGTGCAGTTCCTCGCGGTTATGGGAGTCAAGGCTGCCCGAAGGTTCGTCGGCAAGCACCACCTGTGGATTGTTGATGAGCGCACGAGCCACAGCGGCACGCTGACGTTCGCCGCCTGACAGCTGCATGGGACGGTGCTTGTATCGTTGGGACAGTCCCAGATAGTCAAGAAGCTCCCGTGCATGGGAAAACGCCTTGCTCCTGCTTTCGCCGCCTATGAGCGCAGGCATCGCCACATTTTCCTCCAGGTCAAATTCAGGCAACAGCTGATGGAACTGGAACACGAATCCTATGTTGCGGTTACGGAACCGGGCGAGCCGGTTGTCCTTGAAGCGGGTAACATCTTCGCCGTCGTAAAGCACCTTGCCGGTGTCGGCGCGTTCGAGTGTGCCTATAATCTGCAGGAGAGTGGTTTTTCCGGCACCGCTTGGGCCCACAATTGCCGCTATCTCGCTTTTGTTGATTTCGAGCGAGATTCCTTTCAGCACTTGAAGGCTGTCGAATGATTTTGTTATGTCAGTTACTGTAATCATAGAAAACGGTGCGTTAGATTATTTATCACATAGGCTCCGAGCATTAGCCCGAATATGGCTGGAATCCAGGCGACTGTGCCGAATGAGCTTGCCTTGAACGCTATCTCGTCAGTGAGTATGAGCGCGTTCTTGCGGGGCTGTTCGGTGGAAAAGACCACTTTTACCCCTTTGCTGATTCCGAGGCGGCGTAGGCGGTGCCGCACTTCCCGCGCCAGTCCGTCATGGAAAGTCTCGGATATGTCGGCGTACTTCACTTGGGTAGGATCCATTCTCCCTCCCGCGCCCATCGAAGATATTATCTTTATCTTGTGGCGGTAGCAGTGTTCTATCAGTGCCACTTTGGGGCTGATGGAGTCAATAGCGTCCACTACCCAGTCCACGTCGTCAGGTATGCACTCGGCTATGTTGTCGGGAGTGATGAACATGTGGAGAGCGTCCACCGTGCACTCCGGATTGATGTCGAGGATGCGTCGTTTAAGCACTTCCACTTTCGACATCCCCACTGTTGACACGAGTGCCGGCAACTGGCGGTTGACGTTGCTTTCAGCCACGTTGTCGCCGTCGATTATGGTGATGCGTCCCACTCCGCTGCGGGCTATCATCTCCACTGCATAGGCTCCGACACCTCCCGTTCCCGCTACTGCCACATGCACTGAGGAGAGAAAGCCCACGGCTTCCTCTCCCAGCAATAGCGCAGTGCGTGCGTTGTAAGGTGTCAGTGGCATCGGCTCCGATTATTTTTTGAACTTTGCCGATATTTTTTCAGGAACGGCTTTCTTGTTTACCATGATGTCCATGGTTTTGGCAAGGAAGTAAGGCTCTGACAGATAGAAGAAACCGTCGTAAATCTGGTTGGTGTCCCATGAGTTCTGAACCTTGTAGTATTTGTTGCCTTTCTGGTCAACTGCTTTTCCGATAATAACCATGCCGTGGTCGTCGGTGGTTTCTTTGCGGTCAAACATGTTCTGGCGCATTTCCTGAGTCACTTCTATTTCCTCTACCGGGCCCTTGATGTCAAAGCGTTTGTTGGCGCGTTCGCGGTCGCTGAGTTTCACCCAACGGGCAAGTTCGGTGCCGGTGAGGTCCTTTTCGCCTTTCTCCACAGGGATTACGGCATAACCTTCGTTCCACTTGAATCCGCCTTCGCTCACGTCGGCTCCCCATGCTACGGGATAACCGTTGTCGATGGCATTGTCCACGATGGCTTTAAGCTCGTCAAGAGGCACATTCTGCATTTTCTCCCACAGCCAGTTGTCAGCTACTTCAAGAGCAAACGGCTCATAGAAAGGATGATGGGTGAATGATGCCACTTCTATGTATTCGTCGGTGTCGATGGGAAGCGACTCGGCAAATGTCTTGGGGGTATAGGTCTTGCCTTCGTAAGTGAATGTCTCGGGAAGTTCGCCGAAATAAGCGTCGAGGATTCCGTTGAAACCTTTCTCCCAGGCAGTGGAAAGCTTGCGGTTAGGCACTTTTATCACAGCGTCAAGGTAAGCTTTCAGCACAGCGTCAAGCTCGCCGTGCACATGCTTTTCCTCGCCGTAGTTAAGTCCGGGGTAAGCTTCCTCGGGCATCATGCCGTAGCGGTCCCACACGTAAGGAACGTCATGGGCGGCTCCGCCTTGTGCGAAGTTCACGTTTCCGTCCATGCGCACGTATTTGCGCGCCTTGTCAAGGTAGCATTGTCTTACTATATACATTTCGCTGAGGTCCACCTCCTTGCCGCCTTTGCGCAGGATTTCGTCCTCAAAGAAGGTGTTGGTGGAGAAGCACCAGCAAGTGCCGCTCTGGTTTTGGTCGCGTACCGGAGTGGTCTTTATTACTTTTGTGTCAGTAAATGTGAAGCCTGTGCTGTCAGCATCGGCAGTCTTGTCATCGGCTGCGGCGCACACAGCTACTGCGCAGCACATGATTGGGAGTAAAAACTTTTTCATCTGTCATTGATTTAATTAACGCAAATTTACGAAAATATATTTTAATGTCGGTCATTATGATGAAATTTCTTTAATGAATAAACCATTTGCTATGGATGACGTTTTAGAGACATAAAACTTATTGTAGAATTTAAAATATATCGTACTATGAACTCCAATCCTAACAATGCCGCGGAAGTTTCAAAAACGGCGGCGCAGATAAGTGTTGACGCAGCTAAAATCAGCGCACAGGAAGCTGTCAAGGCTGCCAAAGAAGAAACTAAAGAACAGGTGGAAAATCTGAAGGAAGGATCAGCTGAAGCCAAGGATAAAGCCGCCGACATGGTAGATAATCTTAAGGATAAAGCGTCCGATATGTTTGAAGCCGCTAAGGACAAGGGTAGTGATGTCCTTGAAGCTGCTAAAGAGAAGGGCGGTAACATCCTTGATGCCATTAAGGACAAGGCTGGCGACTTGTTGGATTCAGGAGCCGATACAATGCAAAACCTTGCTGACAAGTTACATAAATAGTAGTTTGTGATTCTTTGGATCTTGATTTAGAAACTGTTTAATGGCGGTTTCGGTTAAGGCTTATAGCTATAGCCTTAAAAATAAAGGGGATGTCATTGCGACAGCCCCTTTATTATGAAATCATTAATCATTATAGGAATGTGAACTTGGCATCGGCGGTTGCCTTAAGCTCACTGATAAGCTTGCGGGCGTTCACCGGCTTGGACACATAACTGTTGAATCCGTTTTCGATGATACGTTCTTTATCGGAAGCAAACGCATAAGCGGTTACTGCGATGATGGGCACGCTCTCTGACATCTTTCTGATTTCGCGTGTTGCCTCGTAGCCGTCCACATTAGGCATGTTGATATCCATGATTATGATATCGGGCTGATGCTCCTTGTAAAGGTCGATAGCTTCACGTCCGTCCCATGCATGGATGAGGTTATAATCGTTGGAAAGAATCGATTCAAACAGGAAGTAATTGCTTTCGTTGTCCTCGGCTATAAGAAGGGTAAGTTTTGACTTCTTGATAGGCTCCTTGGGCTGTGCCGGCAATTCTTTCCTCTCGGTTTGCTCCTCTTTTACTTCGTCGAGAGGAATTGTGAACCAGAATGTGGAGCCGAGTCCTTCGCCCGGTGATTCCACGCCTATTCTTCCGCCCATCTTCTCTACGATGCTCTGGCAGATGGAAAGTCCAAGTCCGGTGCCTTGCACGAAGCTGTTGAGCTTGGTGAAACGCTGGAACACGCTTGCCTGCTTGTCCTTGGAGATACCCATACCGGTGTCGCGCACATAGAAGTAGACTTCATTGCCGCGCAGTTCGTAACCGTAGGTGATGCTGCCTCGTTCGGTGAACTTGCAGGCGTTGGTGAGCATGTTGATGAGAAGCTGCGAGAGTCGGTTCTGCTCAGTGTTGATGATAAGGTGCTCCGCGCCGAGGGTGTAGTTAAGTATCACGCCCGGTTTCACACGCATCTTAACGGTGCTCTCTATCTGCTTGATCAGCTGGTTGAGGTCAGTGGGATGGTATATGAATTCCAGTGTGTTGGCTTCCACCTTGGCGAGGTCGAGGATGTCATTGATCAGCTGCAGGAGAAGCTGGTTGTTATTCTCGATGATTCCCACAAACTGCTCTTTCTTGTTCTCGTCGTCGGTGGTGGCGAGGAGGTTGGAGAATCCCACGATGGCGTTGAGCGGAGTGCGTATCTCGTGGCTCATGTTGGCGAGGAATGCCGATTTCAGTTTGTCGGCTTCGCGTGCCTGTTCTTTTGCCGAGATAAGCGCCTGTTCCTGAGCCTTTCGGCTGGTGATGAAGAGGAGTGAGCCGGTGAGCGACGTCGATTCTCCGAGTTCGTCGGTGGCGTTGACTGTAGCGTTTATTTCCACCCAGTCCACAACTTCTCTTCCTTTCTTGTGCGAAATTATGCGGAATTCCTCGTAGATGGTGCTGACCTGATGGTCGCGGATGCGGCGGTAAGCGTCCTTGACTTTCTGTATGTCGTCAGGATGGATGCGCTGGAAGAATTCATTGGCATCGAATGACTGTTGAAGCGATTTCGGATTGATGGTTTCGTCGATTCTGTTGCGTTTCAGCAGTCGGCGCACTTCGCATGTGATTATCTGAGTCTTCAGATCCCATTGCCACGGGATGATACGTGCCACGTTAAGGGTTATTTCAAGCTGCTTGCGTGATTCTCGAAGCTCGATTTCCATCTTGCTGCGCGCCGAGATGTTTGACGCGAAGAAATGTATGGTGTTTTTGGAGTTTCCGGGCACCATGTATATATCGTAGTACGTGTCGTTCTCTTTGAAATAGTGGGTGAAGTTTGCCGACTTCTGTTCGTTGAGCAGCCGTTCCACTATCTTGTATAGCATCTCGGAGTGGAAGAATGATTTTTCCGGATCCTCGGAGGTGTTTTGGTAAAGTTGCTCGAAACGCTGATTGCCATTCATGTATTTCAACCCCTTTACTTTGCCGTTTTCGCCTATGCTTGCCTCGCTGCGGGTGTAAGCGGTGGTCATATTTGTAACCACGGTGTTATGGCGGCGGTAGATGCGCATCTTTTTCTGGGAGCTCCAAAGGAACACGGCGAGGAATGCTATGACAAGTATAGCCACGATGCCTAACAGCATTTGCCAGGTGTAGGCATCCCAGATGGACGACGGTTTGTTGACGAAGTTTACAGGACCGTTAATGCTTGAGCGGTTGTAGCCAAGCTTTTGGAATTCTTCGTAATTGATTATGGTCTTGAATGATTCGGTCGAAGGGATAAAGAAGGGTACATGCGACATGTCAGCCTCGTCCGATTTCATCATCATATTCATGTAGGACAAGGTTTTGTCCACATATTCTTTTTTCGGGGCGAAGTGTCCTCCAAGGATTCCGTCGCGGATGTAGCATTCATTGACGCAGTAGATGGGGTTGATGGTGTTGGACACTATCTCGTAGTTACCAAACACGAGTTGGGGGCTTCCCGTGAGGTCGCTTTGGTAGAACAGGCATGACGATACAATGAGCGGGCAGTGGGTGTTCTCGTTCATCAGCGCGCTCACGAGTTTATTGTTGTTGTCGTTGTCCATCACAAGCCATTCGTAGGTGAGGTCGGGATGGGCTTGCTGCATGTAGATCGACATCTTGGAGTCGAGGTAACGGTGTACCCATAGGTCGTTGGCTGCGAATACCACCCCTTTCATGTCGGGGTTCATCTGCCGCATCAGTTCTATTGTCTCTCTGAACGGGATGGGAGCCTCGATGTAAGTGAAGTTGTATTTTCCGCGCAATTCATCGAGCGGAGTTAGAGAGTCGTCGGTGCTCTCTCCGTACACGCCGCAATAATAGTATTCGGGTGTGCCCACTTTGTCGTCAACGCCCACAAGAAGCATGGGGATGTTGCCCCAATGTGTCTTGATGGAGTCCATGAGCGTGAATGAAGCATTTCCCACAAGTGCCACATACTTGGGCGGGTTGTCATTGAACCTCTTGAAGAGGTTTCTTACGGTTTCCCTGTAGGCTGTGTCGTTGTCGATGAAATTGTAGTTCATGTTGGTAACGGTCACATAGTATGTGTCATCGTTTGCCGACTCGTTGAGCATGGGGGCGATAATCTGTTCGCTCCAGGGTGCGTTCTCTGTATAAGCGTTTATTATAAGCAGTTGGTTCTCAGGAAGCCCTTTCCACGGGCGATTAGCCGACACGCCAAGTGCCGATAGCATAACCGTGAGGACCATTAAGCTTCGCAAGACTGTGTTGATTAGGTTATTAGTCATAGGAGAATCTATTGTAATTACTAAGATGCAAATATAAATATTAATTTTCTATAAAAAAATATTTTGGAGTTAAAATTCTATTACATCCCGTTTCGTTCCATAGGGCTTGCGCCCAA
>DAAL01000072.1:24483-25783 GCA_001701065.1 Bacteroidales bacterium GP4 | reverse complement strand
CGTCGTACCTCGCACGCTGCGTGGGACAGAAAAAAGCGCGCGAAATATGGTTCCTTTGCCGCCAATACACAGCAAAGGAAGCGGAAGAGATGGGCATGGTGAACAAAGTGGTGCCACTCGACAAGCTTGAGGACGAAACTGTGGAATGGTGCGAAACTATACTCAAACGAAGCCCAATGGCTATACGCATGATCAAGCGCGCCATGAACGCCGAGCTTGACGGACAACGCGGAATGATGGAGTTTGCCGGCGATGCCACTCTCATGTATTATCTCATGGAAGAAGCGCAGGAAGGCAAGAACGCTTTCTTGGAGAAACGCGATCCGGACTTCGGCAAGTTCCCCAAATTCCCGGGCTAACCCATGAAAGCCCGCTGGTGCCGGTACACGCTTCACTTCCACGAGACAGCTATCACCTCGCGAAGTGTGATGCACGACAAAACCACCTATTTCCTGAAAATTCAGGACGACGACCGTCCCGGAGTTTTCGGGCTGGGAGAATGTGCGCTTTTCCGAGGACTCGGAGCCGATGACCGTCCCGACTACGAGGAACAGCTTGACCGGTTGTGCCGTCACATAGAAGAGGCGAGGGACATCGACCTGATAGAGCGTCCGCAGTACTCTTCGATAAGATTTGGACTTGAAACCGCTCTGCTTGACCTGAAGAACGGAGGGAAACGCATTATCTTCGACACCCCTTGGTCACGAGGAGAAACCGCAATAGCAATCAACGGACTCATATGGATGGGGACCGCCGAAAAAATGATGAGCCGCATCCGTGAGAAACTTTCACGAGGATTCCGTTGCCTTAAGCTGAAGATAGGCGGAGTGAAGTTTGAAGAAGAACTGGAACTGCTGCGGTACATCCGTGACCGCTTACCCAAGGAGCAGCTTGAACTGCGCCTTGATGCCAACGGTGCGTTTACGCCGGAGAATGCAATGGCGCGCCTTGAAGCATTGTCACAATTTGCCGTCCACTCCATCGAGCAGCCCATAAAGCCCAAGCAGTGGGAGGCGATGAAAAAAATAACGGCGGAAAGCCCCATCCCCATTGCCCTCGACGAAGAACTTATAGGTACTTCCACTCTTGCCGAAAAGAAGGAACTTCTCAGCTTTATCATGCCGCAATACATCATCTTGAAACCATCGTTATGCGGAGGATTAAGCGACAGTAACGAGTGGATTGACGAAGCACGGAAACTCGGCATAGGCTGGTGGGGGACATCGGCGCTTGAATCCAATGTGGGGCTCAATGCCATTGCGCAGTGGCTGAGCACCTATCCTCTGACGCTGCCGCAGGG
>DAAL01000072.1:21200-24454 GCA_001701065.1 Bacteroidales bacterium GP4 | reverse complement strand
TCGCCACTTTTTCAGCCTGACGATGTGCTGCGGTACGACCCTTCCGGCACGTGGGATTTAAGTGTGCTTGACCGCCTATGATAATAGACGAACTGCACATAGCCGATGACTTCTTGACGGAGTGGAACAACAATCTGCCCTATGTAACGGCACACACCTCCGGCTCCACGGGAAAGCCCAAAGAGATAAGGCTGCTGAAAAGCGACATGATAAAATCAGCCGAAGCCACATGCCGATTCTTCGGAATAGACAGCCGGAGCACGCTTTTGCTCCCGTTGTCACCTGACTATATCGCAGGGAAAATGATGATAGTGCGCGCGCTGGTGTCAGATGCCGACCTTTACATAGAAAAAGCATCCTCCTCTCCGCTAAAAAAAGATTACGGCACCTCGATTGACCTTCTTCCCATTGTGCCGTCACAGATAGGACCCATTCTGGAAAATCCATTCCTATCCCGGGTCAAGAACCTGCTGATAGGCGGCGGAACTATACCACCTGACATGGAAAACGCAATTGTTGACTGCGGAGTGAACGCATTCGCATCCTACGGAATGACCGAAACATGCAGCCACATCGCGCTACGTAACGTAGCATCGGACAACGGCATATTCACCACTGTCCCGGGAATAGAAATCGACACCGACACCCGGGGATGCCTTGTGCTGAAACGCCATCCGTTCTCATTCGGCTCACTCGCCACCAACGACATAATCGAACTTCTTGACAGCCGCCACTTCCGTTGGCGCGGACGCTACGACAATGTAATCAATTCCGGCGGCGTAAAGATACATCCCGAGGAGTGCGAAAGGCTGATTGCCGACGCTATCCCTTATCCTTTTTATATTATAGGTCGTCCCCACAGCGTGTGGGGCGAAGAAGCGGTATTGTACGTGGAAAACGAGCATCCCGACCGTGAATTTCTGTTTTCGCTCATGCGGTCCAGGCTTCCGCGCTACAATGTGCCGCACGACATTGTGCCATGTCGGCAATTTGAACGCACACCGTCCCAAAAAATCAAGCGCCTCCTCCTCTAAAACTTTACCCCATAAAAAAGAGGCTGCGCCTATTCCGGCACAGCCTCTCCGGTCCTGATCAAGGACCTACAATCCCATTACGGGACCCACCACGGGACCCCCGAAGGGATCCATATCATGAAAACTCTAAATAAATTCTAAGCAAATAATTTTTCAGGATAGGTGCCGTTCCGATGAAGTTCGGCAAACTTGGCGACAACGCCTGGACGGTCGTCGGCGTAAGTCACACCGAACCATTTGGAGTCGGTGTCAAGTACCTTAACGGTAGCTTCTCCTGAATTGATGAGGGTATCGATTACAAGCGGGATGAAAAATTCAGCCTTGGGAGTGTTGAGGTCCTTCTTGAGGAAGTTGACAAACTCGCGTTCGCTGTAGTCGAAATAGTCAGGGGTAAATCCCCACAGGTTCATGGACACCGGAGTCTTGGGGTCGAGTGTTACCACTTCGCCGTTCTCGTCGGTGAACACGATGTTATGGTCTTTGTCGTAAGAGATGGCGGTGCGCTCAACAACGGAGGTCAAGAGTCCGTCCTTGTTTTCGCACACTCCGCGCGCCACTGAGCCGTTTTCACTCATGGTGTTGCCCACACGGAATCCCACCATGCAGTAATCGCCTTTCTTGTCGCGGGGACGGCTGAGTTCCTTGGCTATCACTTCGAAAGCGTCACGTCCGTAGAAATCGTCGGCGTTGATTACGGCAAATGGTTCTTTGATTACGTCCTTGCCCATGAGCACGGCATGGTTAGTGCCCCAGGGTTTGGTGCGGTCGGCAGGACAGGTGAATCCTTCGGGAAGCGCGTCAGTGGACTGGAACACCACTTCTACAGGCACATGTCCTTCGTATTTTGAAAGTATCTTTTCACGGAAATCCTTTTCAAAGTCTTTGCGGATCACAAACACGATTTTGCCGAATCCTGACTTCACAGCATCATAGATGGAGTAGTCCATGATAGTCTCGCCGTTAGGTCCAAGGCTATCAAGCTGTTTAAGACCGCCGTAACGGCTGCCCATGCCGGCAGCAAGAACAAATAATGTAGGTTTCATCTTTTATTTTGTTTTGAATCGATAGATTATACGTTGTTGGTATTCCTCACCGGGACCGAGAATCTGGCAGGGGAATTTCTTGTGGTTGGGAGCATCGGGAAATCCCTGGCACTCGATAGCCACACCGTCATAGTCGTTGTACTGCTTGCCGCTCTTGCCGGTGGGACAGCCTGAAAGCCAGTTGCCGGTGTAGACCTGCACGCCCGGCTGCGAAGTCTCCACTTCAAGCACGCGACCTGTCTTGGGACCACGGAGTTCGGCTGCGGTGCCTATGGAATGCTTGTGCCAGTTGTCGAGAACCCAGCAGTGGTCGTAACCCTTGGCTATCTTCAACGCCTCGAAGTCCTCCTTGATGTCCTTGCCTATCTTTTTAGCCACGGTGAAGTCCATGGGGGTATCCTTGACTTCGGCAAGCTCACCGGTGGGAATCTGTGTCTCATCGGTAGGCAGGTAGCGGGAAGCGTTGATGGTAAGGTCGTGGTCGAGGATAGTGCCTGAATTTTCGCCGTCCATATTGAAATAAGCATGGTTGGTGAGGTTCACCACGGTTTTCTTGTCGGTTTTGGCTATGAGGTCGATGGTAAGCTCATTGAGGTTGTTCCAGGTGTATTCTACAGTAGCGTCCACACCTCCAGGATAGCCTTCTTCACCGTCGGCGGCATGGTAAGTGAACACGACAGTGTCACCGTCGACCGCTGATTCCCACAGACGGTTCATGAAACCGGTGGGGCCTCCGTGCAGTGCGTTAGGACCGTTGTTGATGCTCAGTTGATATTCTTTTCCGTCGAGAGTGAACTTACCCTTGCAGATGCGGTTGGCGTATCGACCGGGGGTCTTGCCGCAGCAAGGACCGTCGCCGAAGTAATCCTCGGGATTTGCGTAGCCAAGCACGACATCGGCAAGCACGCCGTCCTTGTCGGGGACAATGACGCTCACGATTCCGGCTCCGAGATTGGAGAGGGTGACCGATGCGCCGGAATCATTGGTCAGAGTGTATAGGCGGATTTCGCCTTGAGGTGACTTGAATTTTTTTACGTCGATTTTCATAATTATTCTTCAACTTTACGTGCTCCGTCCGAAACTATTACGTCGTATATCACTGGTTCGTGACCGTACTTCGCAGCAAATTTTTCTTTAACAGCCTTGATGAACGGCTCGTACACTTCGTCCTTGACAA
>DAAL01000072.1:589-21121 GCA_001701065.1 Bacteroidales bacterium GP4 | reverse complement strand
CTCAACGCAACTTACTTCGTAGTCCTTGGAAAGTCCTTCGTGAGTCTGGTACATGCGTTCGCCCACAATGTCGTAGTCGCCTTTCTCAAGAGCCTCGCACACGTCAAGCACACGCTGCTTTTCGCCAATCACGAAGCGGGCGCGGCGGTAGTCCTCTTCCGAAATCTGATCCTTGATGCGGTCGAGGTCGTCCATCTCAGCATCGCGGAGAGTCTCCACGCCGAGGGTCTTTGCTACGTGCTCGCATGAAGCGCGGCGTTTATTATAAGGTGAATCCACAAGCTCATGCTTAACTTTGGAGTCGACGAGCACGAGTTTCGCGCCGTTGAGCTTGAAGGGGAAGTATTCGTATTCGAGTGAACGGCAGTCGAGACGGATAAGGTGGTCCTTCTTGCCGAATACCGATGCAAACTGGTCCATGATGCCGCAGTTGACACCGCAATAGTTGTGTTCGGTGGACTGTCCTATCTTGGCAAGTTCAAACTTGTCGATTTTGCCGTCATTAAACATGTCGTTAAGGGCAAATGCGAAGCAGCTTTCAAGTGCAGCTGATGAAGAAAGCCCGGCACCGAGAGGAACGTTTCCGGCAAATACGGCGTTGAAGCCTTTCACTGTGCCGCCGCGCTTGATTATCTCACGGCAAACACCGAAGATGTAACGTGCCCACTGCTGTTTGGGTGCGTCCTCCTCGTTGAGTCCGAATTCGGCTGTTTCGTTTATGTCGATGGAATATACCTTAACTTTGTCGGTTCCGTTAGGCGCGAGTTCCGCCATTATCACTTTATCGATAGCTCCCGGAAATACGAAACCTCCGTTATAGTCGGTGTGTTCGCCGATCAGATTTATTCTGCCGGCGGAAGCATAAAGAGTTCCTGCATTTCCGAAATGTTTGGAAAATTCATCTCTGATTTTTTGTTTCATGTTCATAATGGTTAGTATTTAATCGTTGGTTGTTAACTACGGATGCAAATATAAGAAATAAATTCGGATAAAATAGGTATTATTCCGTCAAATAATAGTATATTTGCGTAATAATCAAAATATTTGAGCAAATACCATGAACCAAAAAACATTTATAGCCGTCCTGATGCTTGTGTGTGCCGCGTCATCGGCTCGTCCCGACGCTATCTCTGACTATGCCGTCGGAAGAAAAGACGCTAACCTGAAATCCACTCTCTCCCTCCATTTTCGTCCGGTCAACAAGCTTGACACGGAAGCGCAGCTGTTTGATGCGTTGTTGTCTGTCTATACCGGCGATGACGGATGTGTGACCGACATATTCACCAACGAAAAAGTGATTCCTTACTATGACTTCTACGATGAGAATAACAATGTGCAGTTGTCGAGGATAACAGATGGAAGCTGGATGGTGTTTCCTGAAAAGTATATGCTTGAAGCTATGCATGACCTTTACAATGCGGCTATCGTGAAGTTCACTGCCGGCGCGACTAAAGGTGAGCTTCCATTCGGCGAAGTGGAGGAAGCGACACGGCGCGAAGGGGAAATGGTGTCGGGCTATGCGATGATGGGAAGTGAGCCAATAGAATGTGTTGAGCCTGCCGCCGGAAACAAAGGCGACATAGCAAGAATGATTTTCTATGCGGTAACGTTATATCCCATGGACTTGTGGGGCGGATGGGGCGGCGTGGTGTGCCGTAACAATCTTTATCCCACGTTGTCGGAATATTTTGCGGCGATATACATGCGGTGGCATCGGGAGGACCCGGTGGACGAGGAGGAGCGTATGCGCAATGCGGCGATATCGAAGATTCAGGGCAATGTAAATCCATTTGTGGAGCATCCCGAACTGGCGGAGTATCTGTGGGGCGACAAGAAGGGGGAAGTTTACGGCACGGGAGGTGGCGGCGACGACAATCCCGGCGGTAATCCCGAGGTGAAGGTGCCGCTGCGCGGAGAGTACAGGATGAGTGACGGATACCTTGACTTGTATTCGCCTTATGTGCCTGACGACGTGACTTGGCGCATCGATGGAAAAGCATGCGCCGGAAGGGTAAAACTGATTGATTTGGGTGCGGGTAGTCATGAAATAACCTATGAAAACCATGAAGTGAAAGGAAAACTAAAAATAAACATACTCTGAAACCATGAAAAAGTTAGTATTTTGGATGATTTTAGCTGTGCTTGCAGGGTGCAGTAAAGGCACACACCATTCGGTGCCCGACGATTTGATCTACATAGATAAAGACACTGTGTCGGAATGGCAATTGCCGCAAGCCGAGATGGACGACAGCCGTGTGCGGTTCACCGGTCCCGATGTCAGTATCTTCTACGATGACGGCGGCATTATAGTGGAGCAAAGCCGGGAGAAGTACCGAAGCATAAAGATGGTGGAGCTTGTGTCGGGGCATATAGTCATCCTGAACTCGGATGGGATGAAAGACGACGAACTGCAAGGTGCGAGGATGACCCTCGACGGGCAACCGGTGGAGGTGGAGCATGCCAGGGTGGTGCATAAAAATGGAGCAGGGGTATGGATTGATGTCCTTACCCCTGCCCGGAAGCGTTATCTGCTCGTAATGTGATGAATTTACTTCTTTTTTTTCTTTGATTCATCCTCATCGGCAAACCTGTTGGGGAATGTCAGATGTTCTTTTGGACGAATCATGGCGTATATAATAAGAAATACGCCCAAAAGGATAAACGGAATAGAGAGCTGCTGACCTATGTTGAGTGTCATGGTTGCCTCACGTGCCACCTGGTCATTCTTTATGAACTCGATGATGAACCTCGGGAGGAAAATACCGATAAAGAACACTCCAAGTATAAGCCCGGGACGTTCCTCGGCGTTTTCCTTCCAGTACATCCACATGAGAAGTCCGAAAAGCAGGAAGTAGCACAAGGCTTCGTATATCTGAGTGGGGTGCACCGGCAGCCCTTCATAAAGCATGTGCCATTCACGTGACCTTACAAACATGAATCCCCATGGAAGAGTAGTGGGGGTGCCGTAAATCTCGGAGTTGAACAGATTGCCGATACGTATGAGTCCACCCACAAGCGCAATAGCCACAACAAGACGGTCGAACGTCCACAGCGGATTCCTTTTCGTCACAAAGATGGAGAACAGGATGACCGCAAGGATGATGGCTATGGTGCCACCATGGCTTGCAAGTCCGCCTTCCCACACATAAAGAATCTTTATGGGATCGGCTTTATACACATCCCAGTCGTAGAAAAACACATGACCGAGACGAGCACCCACGATTGTGGCGATTACAACATAGATGAGAAGTATGCTAAGCCATTTTTCAGGAGCCCCTTCGTGCTTGAACATACGGGCTACAATCTCGTATCCTACAGTAAAGCCTATCACAAACATTAGGCTGTACCATCGGATAGTGATGAACCCGTCGAAAAGCGTGGGGCTAACGTTCCATGTTATGAAGTCGAGCATAATTGACTATACAAGGTGGCGTATTAATTCTTCGCGGTCACCGTAAAGCATGTCGATGACAGGAATTTCAATCATTGTGTAAGCTCCCGGACGTTCAATCATTGACGCACGTGCCACACCCACGAGAATCTGGGCTGTGAGAGCCGGATTGTTGATTGACATGTTGAATTCAAAACGCTGGTTCTGGGTGACACCTGACACACCTTTGCGCACCATGTTCACGCCGTGTCCCATGTCCTTGATTTCATCGACCGATGGAACGGCGAACACATGGGTCTCGTCGCTGGCGAAGTAGGGATCGGCTTTGATAGCCTTGGCTATGTCTTCGATGTTGTAGCCATCCTCCACTTCCACATACACCATGCGGCGATGGATGCCTGTACCTAATGGAATGGTCATGGACAGGGCATTTTTAACTCCTTCTTTTGACTTTACAGCCACTGTGTGACCCATGCTCATTCCGGGACCGAAGTTGGTGTAAGTGATTCCCTTGGGCGCAGCTACTTGAAGAAGCGCGCGCACGATAGAGTCGCTACCCGGATCCCATCCTGCAGAAATGACGGCAACTGAACCGTGAGCCTTGGCTATGGGGTCAAGCGTAGCTCTGAGGTCGGCGATAGAACCGTGGATGTCAAAACTGTCGACTGTGTTGATGCCTTCGGCAAGGAGTATACGCGCGTATTTTTCCACTTCACGGGTGGGAGTGCACAGGATAGCCACGTCCACATCCTCAAGTTCAAGTGCGTCGCCCACCACTTTGTATCCGGCAAGTTCAGCCGGAACATTGGCAGGATTACGGCGTACTACGCCCGCTATTTCAAAGTCGGGTGCGGCATTGAGGGCATCAATTACAAACTTTCCAATATTGCCGTAACCTACTACGGCTGCTCTAATCTTTTTCATATTTATTCGGGTTGTCTTCCGTTAACAATAGCTTCAGTGTCGAGAGCTATCAGAAGCTCTTCGTCAGTAGGAATCACAGCCACTTTGACCTTTGAGTCGGGAGTGGAAAGAAGTTTTTCCTCGCCTCGTGACTTGGCGTTTACTTCATCGTCGATTTTCACTCCGAGGTAAGTCAAGTGGTCACATACTGCTTTGCGCAGCGGCTGCTGATTTTCGCCCACGCCTCCTGTGAACACAATTATGTCCACGCCGTTAAGCACGGCGGCATAAGCTCCAATGTATTTTATGATGCGGTAAATGTACATGTCAAGTGCAAGCTTGGCGCGTTCATTTCCTTCCGCGATAGCGTTGTCGATGTCACGCATGTCCGAAGATATGCCTGAAATGCCGAGCACACCGCTCTTTTTGTTGATAAGGTCACTCAGTTGCTTAGTGTTGAGGTGCTCCTTGTCCATGATGAATGTGAGCGCGCCGGGATCAACATCGCCCACGCGTGTTCCCATCATCAAGCCTTCCACAGGAGTTAAGCCCATGGATGTGTCCACGCTTTTTCCATCCTTTATGGCTATAACCGAACTGATGCCCGGCNNCCGCCGTTGCCTATGTGGCAAGTAATGATACGCTGCTTGTCGTAGGGAACGTCAAGAAATTCGCACACACGGCGTGACACATAGCGGTGGCTTGTTCCGTGGAATCCGTAACGGCGGATAGCGTATTTTTTGTACAAGTCATAAGGAAGAGCGTACATGTAAGCTTCCTTTGGCATTGTCTGGTGGAATGCGGTGTCAAATACGGCAACCTGTTCCTTGCCGGGCATCAGTTCGGTTATAGCCTCGATGCCTGCCATGTTTACAGGATTGTGGAGGGGAGCTATGTCATAGCATTCTTTGATTTTTTCGATGACTTCGTTGTCGATTTTCACGCTCTTGTTGAACTTCTCACCGCCGTGTACCACACGGTGACCCACTGCATCTATTTCATCATAGTTCTTAATGCAGCCGTAGGTGGGGTCGGTAAGGATATTGAGGATGTCGTTCACCGCCTTGCGCTGGTCGGGGATAGGCATTTCAAGCACCTTTTTGCTGCCGTCGGCGAGTTTGAATTTCAGGAACGAGTCAGGCATTCCCACTTTTTCCACACCGCCTTCAGCAAGAGTGGTGTGGCGGGTGGTGTCGATCAATTTATATTTTACTGAACTGCTGCCGCAGTTTAAAACAAGAATCTTCATGATTTAATTATTTATTACGGTTATGTGCACCTATTGCCTGGTTGCAAGTGATTATAATGGTTTTGTAGATGTCCTCGGGGAAGCAGCCTCTTGAAAGGTCATTGACAGGAGCCGCAAGACCTTGCAGGATAGGACCCACTGCCTGAACACCGGCAAGACGTTGAACGAGCTTGTAGGCGATATTTCCGGTTTCGAGCGACGGGAACACAAGTACATTTGCCGTTCCTTTCAACTGGCTGTCGGGAGCTTTGCTCTTTGCCACGCCGGGAACTATGGCGGCATCGGCTTGAAGTTCGCCGTCTACTATAAGTTCGGGGTCTTTTTCGTGTACCAACTTGACTGCTTCGATCACTTTGTCCACACGTTCATGCTTTGCGCTGCCCTTGGTAGAGAATGACAGCATGGCTATGCGAGGTTCTATTCCGGCTATGTCACGTGCAGTGTCGGCTGTTGACATGGCTATCTGTGCAAGTTCCGAAGCAGTGGGGTCGGGGAGCACGGCGCAGTCGGCGAATACGAGCAATCCGTTTTCTCCGAAAGGAGAATCTTCAGGAAGCAGCATAATAAATGCTCCCGACACAACTTGTATGCCCGGTTTAGTCTTTATAACCTGGAATGCGGCACGAAGCACATTGCCTGTGGTGTTGAGCGCGCCGGCTACTTGACCGTCGGCATCGCCGTTCTTTATCATAAGGCATCCGAGGTATAGCGGATTTGCAGCCAATGTGCGCGCCTGTTCCGGGGTCATGCCCTTGTTTTTGCGCAGTTCATGGAGAATGGGTGCGTATTTGTCGATAACTTCTTCGTCAGCGGGATTGACGATTTTAGCTTTGCATATGTTGGTCAAACTCAATTCGCGGGCGGCATCAGCGATTTCTTTCGGGTCGCCTATGAGAATTACATCGGCTATGCTTTCGCATATTATACGGTCAGCGGCAGTAAGAGTGCGGGGTTCTGTGCCCTCGGGAAGAACAATGCGTTGACGCTGTTTCTTGGCTTTTGCTGTAAGTTTATCAAAAAGTACCATAGTTATAATGTTTTTGGTTAATTTACTTGTAGAAAATGCGGTATAATAAGCTCTAAGGGATGAAGAAAATTCTTCTTCAAGCCATGATGCAAAATTACTCTTTTATGTCCTAATAGCAATCAGTGAAATCATATTTTTTTTAATAAACTGTGTCTTAACGCGGGTTTATTAAAAAAAGGACGGTCAAATGAACAATCCTTGGTAATTATTTCACGATTCCTTTCTCAAGATATTCTTCGAGGTTCATTTTCACATGTTCACCGGCGCGTTCGGCTGCCACCTTTGCCATGTCGGAATCCACCATGATTTTTATAAGCTGCTCGAATGTGGTCTTTTGGGGATTCCATCCGAGTTCACGGCGTGCCTTCGTGGGATCACCCCAAAGGTTCACGACATCGGTTGGACGGTAGAAGTCAGGCGACACTTCAATGAGGACTTTTCCTGTTGCGCGGTCTATGCCTTTTTCGTCAGCTCCTTCCCCTACAAATTTAAGTTCAATACCCACGTTGCGGAATGCAATTTCGCAGAATTCACGCACGGAATGCTGCTCACCGGTGGCAATTACGAAGTCATCAGGGATTTTGTTCTGCAAAATCAACCACATGCACTCCACGTAGTCCTTGGCGTAGCCCCAGTCACGCAGGGAGCTTAAATTGCCAAGATAGAGCTTTTCTTGTTTCCCCTGTGCTATACGGGCGGCGGCAAGTGTGATTTTACGTGTCACAAATGTCTCTCCACGCCGTTCTGACTCGTGATTGAAGAGGATTCCGGAACAGCAGAACATATTATACGCTTCACGGTACTCCTTTACGATCCAGAATCCGTACAGTTTTGCGACAGCATAGGGCGAATAGGGGTGGAAAGGAGTTTTTTCATTCTGCGGCACTTCCTCCACTTTACCGTATAGTTCCGAGGTTGATGCCTGGTATATGCGGCAGGTATCGGTGAGTCCGCACAGTCTTACGGCTTCGAGCACACGCAGCACTCCGGTAGCATCCACATTGGCTGTGTATTCCGGAGTGTCAAACGACACTTGCACGTGGCTCTGTGCAGCAAGATTATATATTTCATCGGGACGCACTTTTCCCACCACTTGCATTATCGACATTGAATCGCCTAGGTCAGTGTAGTGCAAGTGAAATCGTGGATGACCTTCAAGATGCGCAATGCGTTCACGGAAGTCAACGCTGCTGCGGCGTATAGTGCCGTGCACATCGTAGCCTTTTTCTATAAGAAATTCGGCGAGGAATGAGCCGTCCTGTCCGGTGACACCGGTGATAAGAGCTTTTTTCATTCTTTGGCAGTAAGTGGACGGGAGGAACGGCTATTGGCAAAATACTGGTTATAGACAAGTCCTGTGACAATCAAGGCAAGTCCTATGTAAGTAGTAGGCACAATAGGTTCTCCCAGAATTATTGAAATAAAGAACAATGACATGAACGGTGCGAGATAGCACATCTGATTTATCAGAGCCGGATTGGGTGTGAGCCTGATGGCTATTCCAAAGCATAGGAACGGGATACCCATTTCAAATACTCCTATATATACACCTGACAGCAGTCCCGGTATTGATGATATGCTCACCGGTTCTATTAAGGAGCCGAGGCACAGGTAGATGGAGCCGAAAAGAAATCCCAAAAACAGGCTTACTGATTCGCTCACCGAATCCTTGATGCGATCGTTGACCAGCCAATAGGTCGCCCATAAAAATGCGCTCCCCAGTCCCAGCATTATCCCCACCGGCGATAAAGTGCCCTCAATGGACTTTCCTCCCATAGAAATCACTGAAAGCCCCGCCAGCGACACAACCATACCTATGTATTTGCGCCCGGGAATGGGACGACGGTTGATTACCGCTATGAGCACCAGCAGCACTATAGGCCATAGGTAATTGATGGGCTGCGCTATCTGAGCCGGCAGAAGCGAGTAGGACTTGAACAGCACGAGATAGTAAGCTACCGGATTGATAAGTCCGAGAAGCGCCATCTGCAGCCAGTTCTTCCGGGAAAGCTTTTTTAGTTCACCCCATTCGCCTTTTATAGTCAGCCATACAGTGAAGATGACTAATGCCGTCACCGACGACACGAACAACATCTCATAAACGCTTAATTCGCGAAGCGCGATTTTAAAAGATGTCGCGACTGTTGACCAACTTAATACGGCAACTGAAGCCAGAGTGACAGCTTTGGCGGCTTGGTTCATGCTTATCTTATTGATTCTACTTCTTCAGTGGTCAGCGGAATTTTCTTTCCGAGACGGCGTGCACCTGTTTCGGTGATGAGGTAGTCCTCTTCGTTGCGGATTCCGCCGAAGTCTCTCCACTTGTTAAGCTCGTTGTAGTCGATAAAATCGGCAAAGCGTTTTTCGGCTCCCCAATAATCGATTAATTCGGGAATGAAGTAAACTCCCGGTTCTATGGTGAGCACGAATCCCGGTTCAAGAGGACGGGCAAGGCGAAGGGACTTGCGTCCGAACTGGGTACTCTTGGGCTGTCCGTCATAACCTACCCATACTTCACCGAGATTTTCCATGTCGTGAACGTCCATGCCCATCATGTGTCCGAGTCCGCAAGGGAAGAACATGGCGTGGGCACCGGCGGCTACCGCTTCTTTGGGGTCACCTTTCATTATACCGAGGTCTTTCAGTCCTTGGCAGATGACGGCGGCTGATAATTCGTAGACTTCGCGGAATGGAACACCGGGTTTTAAAGCATCTACCGCAGCCAAGTGAGAAGCCACCTGAATGTCGTATATGCTCTTCTGGCGAGGGGTGAATGTCTTGTCGGCGCATATGGTCGATGACATGTCGCCGGCGTATCCCATAGGAGTTTCGGCGCCTGCATCCACAAGGAGCATGTCACCCGGCTTCACAATGTTGTGATGAGCGTGGTTATGCAATGTCTGACCGTTGATGGTGGCTATTGTGGGGAATGAAAGAGAACATCCGTTGCGTGTGGCTACCGCTTCAAGTGCAGCTACTACTTCATATTCATGCATTCCGGGACGAAGCACTTTCATGGCTTCAATGTGCATGTCGGCAGTCACGTTGCATGCGCGTTCTATCTCCTCGATTTCTTCAGGTGTTTTGTGGTTACGCATGTCCACAATGGCGCGTATCAAGTCTATTGAAGGCTGCTCTTCTCCCGGTTTTACTCCGAGATATTCCCACAGCTTAATCTTATGTTCGGCGCGGTAAGTGGGGAGATAGTGTATGGTTTGTCCAAGCACTTTGGCGTTGTTAAGGTACATTTTTATGTCATCGTAAGGGAGGGTCTCTTTGATTCCCACTGACAGTGCCTTTTCGTGGATAGTGGGTTGAGTGCCCATCCACACGATGTGGTCGATTGACAATTCGTCGCCGAATATTATTTCGCGGTCATTATCGATGTCGATGATTGCGTTGAGTCCTGCGTAGGGCAGTCCGAAATAATATAGGAAAGAAGAGTCTTGACGATAAGGATAAGTGTTGTCCTCATAGTTGGCTCCTGATTCGTCGTTGCCTAAGAAAAGCAATAATCCTTTGCCTACTTTCTTTTTCAGCGTTTCACGGCGTGAAACGTAAGTGTCTTTAGAAAACATAAATAATGTATTTTAAGAATGTGAATTTAGAACCCAAAATTACTAAATTTTCCGCTTATTGACATCCTCATTTTGTAATTTTATCCGAATAAGTCAAATATTGTATGATAAAGGCTAATAATTCTGTTGAAAAAGGCTGATATTTACCCGAAAAAATCGTAAATTTGCAAAGATTATAAAATTTTTATTTAAACTAAGTTATTATCATGAACAGCAAATTGTGCTATTCACTGGTATTGGGTAGTGCTTTACTCCTTACCGGTTGTGGGAAAAAGATGAATCAGTTCAAAGCTGATTATTTTTCAACTAATCCAAATCCTCTTGAAGTAGTGGGTGAAAAAGTTCCGGCAACAGTTACCGGCAATATCCCCGGAAAATTCTTTGTAAAGAACGCTGAAGTTACCGTTACTCCTTACTTGGAATATAACGGAACAGAAACAGCTTCGGCTCCTTACACATTCCAAGGCGAAAAAGTACGCGGAAATAACCCCGTGGTTAATTATGAAAACGGTGGAACAGTTACAATCCCTGTGCAATTTGCTTACACTCCCGAGATGCGCAAGAGCGATCTTTCACTTGCGTTTACTGTAAAGCAGGGCAAGAAACAGTATGTATTGCCCCGTGTGAAGGTTGCCACCGGCGTTGTTGCCACCGCGGTCCTTGCTGACGCTGCCGCTGTGAATCCCGCAATTGCCCCCGACAAATTCCAGCGCATCATCAATGAAAAATATGACGCTGACATCAAGTTCTTGATTAACCAAGCTAATATCCGCGACAATCAGCTTCGTTCAACCGAGATGAAGGACCTGCATAAGGAGATAGCTGAAGCCAACGATGACAGCCGCCGTGAAATCCGTGAGATAAACGTTACTTCCTACGCTTCGCCTGATGGTGGTGTGGAACTTAACACCCGTCTTGCCGAAAACCGCGAAAAGAACACCGTAGGTTACATGGAAAAGAGCCTTAAGAAGGACAACATCACTGAATTCGGTGAACTTACCGCCAACTTCACTCCTCAGGACTGGGAAGGTTTCCAGCGTCTTGTAGCAGCAAGCAACATCCAGGATAAGGACCTTATTCTTAGCGTACTTGCCATGTACAAGGATCCGGAACAGCGTGAACGTGAAATCCGTAACCTTTCATCAGTATTTGATCAGCTTGCTGAAGAGATTCTTCCTCAGCTTCGTTATTCACGCATCACAGCTTCTATCGACGTAATCGGTAAGAGCGACGAAGAAATCATGAACATCTACTCAGTAAATCCCAAAGGTCTTTCAGTAGATGAAATCCTCTATGCCGCTACTCTCACCAACGACAACGACAAGCGTCTTCAGATTTATGACACAGCTGTAAGCTTGTACCCCGAAGACTACCGCACATTCAATAACTTGGGTATGTGCCAGTACATCGACAAGGACTATGAAGCAGCTGAAGCTAACTTCGCTCAGGCAGCTAAGCTTGCTCCTGCAGCCGGTGAAGCTCAGATGAACTTGGGTCTTGTGTCATTGCTTAACAACAACTATAAAGAAGCTACCGCTAAATTCGGTAACGCAGCAGGTGTTCCCGCTCTTGGCGATGCTCTCGGTGTTTACTACATGAAGCAGGGCGACTATAATTCAGCAGTACGCGCATTCGGTGACAGCAAGACTAACAATGCCGCTCTTGCACAGCTTCTCACTAAGGACTACAGCAAGGCAAAATCCACTCTTGCAGGTGTAGCTTCTCCCGATGCTACTACTTTCTATCTTGCAGCAATCCTTGGCGCGCGCACCAATAACGACAACATGGTCTACAATAACTTGCGTGAAGCTATCAAGCTTGACAAGAACATGGCTCAGCAGGCTAAGTCGGATCTTGAATTCGCTAAGTACAATCTTTCAAGCTTGTACTAATAAGCTAAGAGATAAAAATATCTAACTCATTTTTCGGCACTGCATGCATTGTGTGCGGTGCCGATTCTTTTTAATAATGGAGGTTAAAGTGAAGGTTTTATTGTCTTTAATCGCGGGTGTGTTCTGTGGCATCATGAGCGGGTGTTCTTCTATGGATTTAGAGGAGAATGCGCACGTGTTTGATACGAATCTTAATCCTGATTCGGAGTATATAGTTGTGATAGGCGATGTGCAGGAGTATATGGAGTACGATGGTTTTGCATTATATTTCTATCATTCCCTCGACTGGATAAGGATCCAATACGATATGTGCGCTAAGATAAAGTGTGTGCTTCTTGTGGGGGATATTACCCATGGTAATAACGACAAGCCTTGGTGGCGTTTTAATGCCGGAGTGCAGAAGGTGTCGGATGTCATTCCATTCTTGATATGTGCAGGCAACCATGACTATGACTGGGAATGGGTTGATGGCAGGGCTTTGATACGTGACCGAAAATCGTGCCGTTTCAATGACTATGTGAGGTACGATATAGTAGAGCGGGGGATAAAATACCGGTATGAGGATGAGAGCATAGAAAACTATGTTTATCCGGTGGATGTGCAGGGCGTTCCGCTTAATATAGCAGTTCTTGAATATGGTCCGCGCACGGAGGTTGTGGACTGGTTAAACGACATTATAGTACGGGACCGGGACGAACGGTTCTTGCTTATGACCCACGAGTATCTATGGCGTAATGTGATAGCGGGACATGGCAATCTGGTGGACTGGCACATGGAAGGCACCGCCAATTCTCACTCCAATCCTGAATATCTGTGGGAGAATCTTGTGTCAACTAATGATAATGTTATGGGTGTTCTGTGCGGACATAACGACTATTCAAGCGTGCTTTTCTCGGAGAACACGTCAGGAAGAGAAGTGCCGCAGGTGCTTTTTAATCTCCAATACCAGAAGAATGGAGGCAACGGGATGCTGGAATTATGGGAATTCCCTAAGGATGGCGATGAATGCACAGTGAGAGTGTACAGCACGGCTATGCATGATTGGGTGGATGACGATGTCACTCCGTTCGTGTTCCGTTACAAGTATTGATTTTTACAAGCATGGACAAAAAAATAGAGAGCCATCCACTGAATGACTCTCTTGATGGGGTGAGGTGTGGGGGTCGAACCCACGACCTTCGGAACCACAATCCGACGCTCTAACCAACTGAGCTAAACTCACCATTTTTAACGGTGCAAAGGTACGACTATTTTTGTAATTCGCAAAATCTTTTGCGTAAAAAAATCTCTGCGCCCGTGATTTTTTTACTTATTATGGGTACTGTGTCACGTGGGACGTTCTTATTGTGCTTCCGAAATATGTTCTCGGCGGAGCGTTCAAAAGCACCTGCATGGTTTTTCCATAGAGGATGATTCATCTGTTCCACAGGCACAACCTTGTAATTGTCCCCGGCATTTCCGGGGATGGTGAACACTAATCGGTAATTGGCACCTTCCACTTGAGCTTTTCCGAGAGAGTCGCGTGACAATGTCATTCTCACCATTGCTCCTCCGCGCGTGTCGCGGGTTTTCATGTTGGAGATGAAGTTGCCGAGGGAATACACGAGCAGCATGGGTTTGCCGTCGGAGTTGGTGCGCATCTCCATAGGTTGTATCACATGAGGATGTGAACCTATTATGGCATCCACCCCTTGTTCGCTGAGAAATTCGGCGAGTGAAATCTGGCTTTTTGTTGGCAAAAGTTCATATTCGTTACCCCAGTGCAGGCACACAACCACAATTTCGGCACCTTCTTTGCGTGACTGCATGATTTCATCGCGTATTTTTTCCCGATTGATGTAGTTTACTATCGGTTCGCCCTGAATTTCTATGCCGTTAGTCCCGTAAGTATAGTTTAGGAACGCCACCTTAAATCCCTTTATGGGAACGATAAAAGGGGAGAGCGAGTCCCGCTCGGCTTTGTTGCGGTAGGTGCCGAGATGGGCAAGTTGTCTTGAGTCCAGAGCGTCAAGGGTCTTTAGAAGTCCGCGGTCACGCTTGTCAAGAGTGTGGTTGTTGGCGGTCAGCATCATGTCGAAACCGGCAAACGCCAAGGCATCCACATAACTTTCCGGAGCGCTGAAGCACGGGTATCCGGTGTAAGGACGCACCCCCACCGGTGTTTCAAGATTCACCACGGCGTAGTCAGCCGTGGTGAGATAAGGTTCAATGTCAATAAAGCAGTCGTGATAATTGTAGGACTTGTCATTGCGGTCATAAGCTGCGTCAAGCTGTGCTTTGTGCTGCATAGCATCTCCGGCAAACACTATCTCCGCTTTCTGCGCCGACGGCAGCAGAGAAGATAATGTGAAAAGGAGAATGCTTAAGAGTGACATATCCTATTCTTTTGGGTATATAGCTCCTTGTCCTGCAAGCAGGGTGTTCTTCATCAGTGAGCAGATGGTCATGGGACCTACGCCGCCCGGTACGGGAGTGATGTAAGAACACAAGGGTGATACATTCTCAAAGTCCACGTCGCCGCGCAGACGGAAACCGCTCTTGCGTGAAGCGTCAGGCACTCGGGTAGTGCCTACATCGATTATTGTGACTCCCGGTTTTACCATGTCGGCGGTCACAAAGCCCGGTTTACCCAAGGCGGCTATGATGATGTCAGCTTCGCGGCATATCTCCTTGATGTTTTCGGTGGCGCTGTGGCACACAGTGACAGTGGCATCGCCGGGCTGATGTTTCTGCATCATGAGGGTTGCGACAGGCTTTCCCACAATGTTGCTGCGTCCGAGAACGACGCAACGTTTTCCTTTGGTGGGTATGTTGTAGCGCGCAAGGAGTTCCATTATTCCGGCTGGTGTCGCCGATAAGTAGCAGGGGAGTCCTATGGACATTCTACCCACGTTGATGGGATGGAAACCGTCGACATCCTTGCGATAGTCGATTGCCTCGATTATTTTTTGTTCCGAGATGTGACGCGGCAGCGGCAGTTGGACTATGAATCCGTCCACATCAGGGTCATTGTTGAGCTTTTCAATGGTTTCAAGCAATGTCTCTTCGGTCACGTCGTCCTCAAAGCGTATGAGGGTTGAGGTGAATCCGCACTGTTCGCATGAACGTACTTTGTTTGCAACGTAGGTTTCGCTTCCTCCGTCATGTCCTACGAGTATAGCGGCGAGGTGCGGACGTTTTTCTCCGCGCGCCACCATTTCTTCCACTGTGCGACCAATTTCCGTCTTTATGTCATCGGCTACTTTCTTTCCGTCGATAAGAGTCATGATATCTATATGTATATATTTATTATGTATATATTTATAATGTGAAGAATCGGTGATTAACGGCGACGAAGGTTGCGCATCATCTTCATGGGATTGGCTTTCATCGCTGTGGCTGCTTTCATCATTTTGCGTGTATCCTCAAACTGTTTAAGCAGTCGGTTCACTTCCTGAATGGAAGTACCGGAACCCTTTGCTATGCGTTGGCGGCGCCAACAGCAGTTTGACGAAAAGGAANNGCTGCCGTTTATAATCTCGGGGTTGGTTCGTTCCTGTTCAGTCATGGAGCGTATTATGGCTTCAATGCCTTTAAACGCATTGTCGTCGATGTCTATGTCCTTTATGGCTTTACCCACACCGGGAATCATGGAGGCAAGCTCCTTGATGTTGCCCATCTTCTTTATTTGCTGAATCTGGTTGAGGAAGTCATTGAAGTTGAACTGATTCTTTGCTATTTTTTTCTGGAGTTCACGGGCTTCCTTTTCGTCAAACTGCTGTTGGGCTTTTTCCACAAGTGACACGATGTCACCCATGCCCAGTATGCGGTCAGCCATACGTGCGGGGTGGAAATAGTCGAGAGCATCGAGTTTTTCGCCTGTACCCACAAACTTTATCGGCTTGTTGACGACAGAGCGGATGGAAAGGGCGGCACCGCCACGGGTGTCACCGTCGAGTTTTGTCAATACCACGCCGTCAAAATCAAGGCGGTCGTTGAATTCCTTAGCGGTGTTCACTGCATCCTGACCGGTCATTGAGTCGACCACAAACAGTGTTTCCTGCGGACGCACAGCCTTCTTTATTGCCTCGATTTCCTTCATCATGGCTTCATCCACAGCAAGACGGCCGGCAGTATCGACAATTACCAGGTCATAGTGGTTAGCCTTAGCGTGGGCTATGGCGTTTTCTGCTATCTGCACCGGATTTTTGTTGCCTTCCTCAGTGTAGACAGGCACATCAATTTGTCCGGCAAGCACCTTTAGCTGCTCTATTGCGGCAGGACGGTACACGTCAGCCGCTACAAGCAATGGACGCTTTGCTTTTTCGCTTTTCAGCTTTTTGGCGAGCTTTCCGGTCATAGTGGTCTTACCGGAACCTTGTAATCCTGACATGAGGATTACGGTGGGATTGCCGCTAAGATTCACTTGTGCCGTTTCGCCACCCATCAGTGCAGCAAGCTCGTCATGGACAATCTTAACCATAAGTTCGCTCGGCTTTACGGCGTTAATCACATTTTGACCGATAGCCTTGGCTTTAACGGTGTCAGTGAATTGTTTAGCCACTTTGTAGTTAACGTCGGCATCAAGGAGTGATCGGCGCACATCTTTAAGGGTCTCGGCTACGTTTATTTCGGTAATTCTACCTTGCCCTTTAAGAAGTTTAAAACTCCGTTCAAGTCTTTCGCTAAGATTCTCAAACATATAATTAAGATTTATTTAAAATTGTCTAAATGTCTATATCAGTCGGTTGGTTGCTGTGTCGGGAAATATCACAGCCGGCTTGAAGTTCTTTGCTTCATCCCACGGCATGAGCGCATAGCTCATTATAATGACGATGTCGCCGGGAAGCACTTTGCGCGCGGCGGCTCCGTTGAGGCATATCTGACCTGACTTACGTTCTCCGGCTATGGCGTAGGTGTCAAACCGTTCGCCGTTATTGTTGTCAACAATATATACTCTCTCCCCGGGTAGAATGTTGGCGGCATCCATCAAGTCCTGGTCGATGGTAATGCTTCCTATGTAGTCAAGATTGCTTTCGGTCACAGTGACGCGGTGAATTTTGGATTTCACCATTTCTACTTGCATCATGGTCGTAGTATTAATATTTAATATTGTCGATTAGTCGCACATCTCCAAGATATACTGTCACGCATCCCACAGGAGAGTCGCTTTCCTCCCATGAAGCAATGGGCTGCATGGTGGCTGCGTCCACTATTTCGTAGTATTCTACCTCCATCTCGGGATAAGCGTTTATGACATCTATCACCCGGCGGCGGGTTTCTGGAAGCGGTTTGCCCCAAGAGGTGCTTTCTTCCAGAATACGGTGGATGTTAGGCGCGATTTGACGCTGGTGGGCTGACAGGCGCACATTGCGGGAACTTAGCGCAAGACCATCGTCCTCGCGGCATATGGGGCACGGCACTATATCGATGTTGAAGCCTTCGAGCTGAACCATCTTCCTGATTACGGCTATTTGCTGGAAATCCTTTTCTCCGAAATAAGCGCGGTCAGGCTGTACGATGGCAAATAAGCGGCTTACAATCTGTGCCACTCCGTTGAAGTGTCCCGGGCGCATAGCTCCCTCCATGACTTCTGCCACCGGTCCGAGGTCGAACACACGGGTGTCAGGTTCGGGATACATCTCTTCTACTGAAGGGATGAAAGCTATATCCACATGTTCTTTCTCCAACAATGCGCAGTCGGCTTCCTCGGTGCGGGGATAAGTGCGCAGGTCATCAGGATTATTGAACTGGGTGGGGTTGACAAACACGCTTGTCACTACTACATCATTGTGTTTCCGGGCATTACGGATTAACGACATGTGCCCTTCGTGAAGGGCTCCCATAGTGGGTACAAGTCCCACGCTTTTGCCGGACTTGCGTGCCTCGGCAATAGCTGACTTTAGTTCCTCAACTGTTCTTATTACTTTCATTTCGTTGTTCAACAAAATTAAAACGTGCAAAATTACACATAATAATCTAAATGGGAGTATAAAAAATATGAAAAAAGGGACTTAAATTTGTATCTGTTCCCTAAAACTTCTACCTTTACATGAATATTATTAACCACCTTCTAATAATAACGGCACTATATGGAAGCTGAATTTTCATCCTCTCTGCTCGAAAATGCGGTCACTCAATTGTCGCGGTTGCCGGGTGTGGGGAGGAAGACTGCGCTTAGGCTGGCTCTGCACTTGCTGCGTCAGGAACCCAAAATTGCCGAGGACCTCGGAAACTCGATTCTCGACATGCGCCACGGCATAAAGTACTGCAGTGTGTGCCATAATATTTCGGAGACTGAATGCTGCTCCATCTGTTCCAATCCCATGCGTGACCCTACTACAGTGTGCGTGGTCGAGAATGTGAAGGATGTCATGAGTATAGAGAACACTAACCAGTACCGCGGGCTTTACCATGTGCTTGGAGGAGTGATATCGCCCATGGACGGCATAGGTCCTGACCAGCTTGAGATAGAATCGCTTGTCAAGCGAATCAACACCGGGGAGGTTAAGGAAGTGATTCTTGCTCTTGGTGCCACTATGGAGGGAGAGACCACCAACTATTATATCTACCGCCGGGTGGGCGACGTTCCGGTGAAGGTCACTCAGCTTGCGCGCGGTGTTTCGGTGGGCAACGAGATTGAATACACTGATGAAATCACTCTGGGGCGTTCGTTGCTTAACAGGGTTCTTTTTTCCGATACAATCAACACTTTATAGATGAAGTTATGGAAAATGTGCTTGAAGACGACAAAATAATACTGCGCGCAGTGGAGCCGACTGATCTTGACGTGCTGTATAAATGGGAAAACGACACCGCGATGTGGAAGGTGGGGGCTTCGATAGCTCCTTTCTCCCGTAAAGTGTTGTGGGATTACATTAATAATTATACCCCCGACATCTACACTTCGCAGCAGCTTCGGCTGATGGTGGAACTGAAAGAAACCGGCGAGGCTATAGGTACGCTCGATTTCTATGACTTCGATTTCCAGAATCGCCGTGCCGGGATAGGAGTGCTTATCGACTCCGGGCATTCGGGCAAAGGCTACGGCACAAGAGCGCTTAACCTTGCTACCGAGTACGGCACACGGTTCATAGGGCTGCACCAGATGTGGGCAACCATTCCTATTGACAATACTGTAAGCGTGTCGCTTTTCAAGAAATGCGGTTACAAGATGTGTGGCAGGCTTCGTTCATGGCTGAGAAGGGGTAAATCCTACTGTGACGTGTACTTCATGCAACTGTTGGTCAATTGACTGATGGGTTCTGGGGGTAATAACGCCAGCAACGGTACTTCTTGCCGAGCATTTTCACGTGATTGTGCCAGTAAGTGTCATCGCTGCCTGTGAGCAGAGTCTCGGTGTCGCTGATGCTCCCCACTGCCCATACATTGTTCTTGATTTCATCCTTAAGTTGCCCTATGTCCCATCCGCTGTACCCAAGGTAGAAGCGCACCACGCCTTCCACAGGGTATCCTGAGTTGACATAGTTGATAAGGTGCCGGAATTCTCCGCCTATGTATATACCGTCGCATATGTGACGTGATCCCGGGATAATGTCACCGAGAGAGTGGATAAAGTACAACCGGTCGCATGATAGCGGACCGCCACAATACACCGGTATGTCATCCTTCCGCTTAATGTTGCTTAAGAGGTCCTGAAGGACGTAACCGGTCGATTTGTTCATAACTATTCCCATGGCTTGATCTTCTTTGGAATACTCTATCAGGCATATCACCGAATGACTGAAATATGTTTCTTTCATAAAAGGCTCAGATATGAGAAGAGCTCCCGAATAAGGTTCTTTGGTAGGAATGTCAATGTTGAATAGGTAGTTTTCAAGTTCTAACATGGCTTGTCCCTTAAAGTTTCGCAAATTACGCATATTTTTTGAATAAACGCATAAAAGTGTGTTAAATTTTATTAACGGGGGGCAATATTCCTCTCACATTGTGGACCNNGAGTATTCCAAAGAAGATCAAGCCATTTGTGTTGCGGAATTAAAATAAATCACTAACTTTGCGGATATTAGTTTTAATGAATGGGCTTACTATTAGTTTTTCCATTTTTTATTTAAGTTAACCTTATGAAGAAAGGTCTTAGAGTTATATTATATATATATAATATGTATCATAGTGGGAGTGGGGTCTCTGATTCTTCTCTCCTACTTGATTCATAGGTCCACAATGTGAGAGGAATATTGATAAAACAGTTTCAGAGTTGAGGATTCAGAAAATCGTATAGTTCAAATGTTAATATTTTGTCAAAACTACTTGTGGGAGTGAAAATTATATTGTAACTTTGTCGGGTGAAAGGGTGTGTTGCGCTATTAGTGCTGACAATGCTCCCATTCATGAGTAATTATTAACCTATTTTATTAACCCTATTTAATGAACGAAGAAGTTAAATCTCCAATTGAAGATTTCGATTGGGACGCCTACGAAAAAGGCGAAAACAAAGGTGGCAAGAGCCGCGAAGAACTCACTAAGACTTATGATGAGTCGCTCAACACCGT
>DAAL01000072.1:314-538 GCA_001701065.1 Bacteroidales bacterium GP4 | reverse complement strand
GTGGTTAACATCGGCTACAAAAGCGACGGTATCATCCCCGTCAATGAATTCCGTTACAATCCTGACATCAAAGTTGGTGACGTTGTAGAGGTATTCATCGAAAATCAAGAAGACAAAAAAGGTCAATTGATTCTTTCTCACCGCAAAGCTCGTATGTCACGTTCTTGGGACCGTGTCAACGAAGCTCTCGAAAATGACGAAATCATCAAGGGTTACATCAAGTG
>DAAL01000072.1:0-152 GCA_001701065.1 Bacteroidales bacterium GP4 | reverse complement strand
AAGGCTCTTATCGAAGCCGAGCTTGAGCAACAGAAGAAAGATATTATCTCTAAGCTTGAAAGAGGTCAGGTGCTTAAGGGTGTTGTCAAGAACATCACTACTTACGGCGTATTCATCGACCTTGGCGGCGTAGACGGTCTTATCCACATCAC
>DAAL01000202.1:18934-25823 GCA_001701065.1 Bacteroidales bacterium GP4 | reverse complement strand
CGATGTCTTATATCGAACTCACGTTATATTATATTCGCTCATTTCAATTGGAATCCCTTTCTTGTTATATTCCTCCCGAACAACATAATTCGTATAGTCAAGGTCTTGTTGCAGTCTTTCGAAATATTTCATAGGAACTCCCATCTCCATAGCCTTATCTTTTGAGATTTCGAGGTGATATGCTGAATCAGCCAGCACCACATAAGGTGCCATTTTTATTAAGGCTTCGCGATAAGCTGGTATCTCCTCCTGAGGCAGCATCGCGGGCGGCTCCGGCTTACGGACCGTCCCACCTCCGGTACAGCCCATTAACCACAATCCCAACAATATAAACAATAATTTCTTCATACAACAAAGTTAACCTTTCCCCCTCACATAAAAAAGCCTTTTTGGATAAACGTTATATCTTTTGGCGGAAATGGGGCGGTGACGCGGGGAGGTTAGTAGGTGTGGATTTCGCGGCGGGCTGCGTCGAGGCGCAACAGGATGAAGAGCAGGAAGGTGAATCCCCACAGCGAGGAGCCTCCGTAGCTGAAAAAGGGCAGAGGTATCCCTATGACAGGGCACAATCCTATCACCATGCCCACATTTATGACTATGTGGAAGATCAGGAACGAGGCTACACAGTAAGCATAGACACGCGCAAACACTGTGGGCTGACGCTCGGCTATGGCTATGACCCTCAGGATGAGCGCAAGGAAGATGAGCAGCACCGCAGCGGAGCCAACGAAGCCTTCTTCCTCGCCGATGGTGCAGAATATGAAGTCAGTGTGCTGTTCCGGAACGTACTTTAGCTTGGTCTGGGTTCCATTGAGGAATCCCTTGCCGGTGAGTCCACCGGACCCTATGGCAATCTTGGACTGATTGACATTGTAGCCGGCTCCGCGAAGGTCCTCCTCGATGCCTAACGACACCTTTATACGCATCTGCTGATGGGGCTGCAGCACGTCGTTGAACACTTTATCCACCGAGAAAAGGAACACGATGGAGCACAAAGTCGCCGCCACGGTCACCAGTATCTTGCGCGGTGTGCCCTTGAACATCAGAAGCATGGTGTAGATGAGCGCAACAAGGATGACACCGATGAAAAATATCACTCCCGGCACTTGCACGCCCAACGCTGACAGTCCCCAGGCGATGCCGCCTGTGGCTAAGAACCACAACAGAATGTTGCGTGCGCCCGACATGATGTTGCAGTACACCGCCACCATGGCGGTAAGAATCAGTTCTATCATGATGAACACCGCCACTTCACCCGAAGGGATGCCCAAAATGAGAGTGCCGGTGTACTTTACCGTCACGACAAAGAACACTACCGCAAACAGCGCAGCCAACAGCACCAAGCCGCTCATTCCTTCACGGTAGAGGACAAAGAAGAGCGCCAGATAAGCAAGCGCGGAGCCTGTCTCTTTCTGCAAGAGAATCAGCACGATAGGCACAACTATTATGCCTATAGCCTTCACATAGTTCTTGGGCGAGGCATTGAGTATGAAATTGTAGGAGGAGAACAGCTTGGCGAGTGCAAGCGCAGTGGCGCATTTGGCGAACTCCGCCGGCTGAAGGCTCATGGGGCCAAGCACAAGCCATGACCTTGACCCCTTGATGTCAGGGGCTATGAATATCGTGACCACGAGCAGCAAGAGCATAAGCCCGTAGATAAGATAGGCGTAAGTCTCAAACACACGGTAGTCAATGAGCAGAATCACAAACCCGGCTACGAAAGCAAGCCCGATCCAGCGCAATTGCTTGCCTGAAAATTCATCGAAGGATAGAATCGACGCATTGTCAAAGTCGTAACTTGCAGCATAGATGGACACTACACCGGCGAGCACCAGCAGCAGGTAGATAACCACTGTGGTCCAGTCGATATAGTTCAACATTGATGGTTTAGTGCTTTGTGACTCCACTTGATATAATTGTATTTGATTCAAACATTCTTGTTTCGAGATATTGGCGTTCAGGAGCGATGGTTCCGGTGAGATACTTTTCCATCATCAGCGAACCGATGGGCACTCCGAATGTGGCACCGAATCCGGCGTTCTCCACGTAGACGCATATCGCGATCTTCGGGTCATCGTAAGGAGCAAACCCGATGAATGCCGAGTGGTCCTTTCCGTGGGGATTCTGCGCGGTACCTGTTTTGCCCGCCACTTCTATGTCGCGCAGATTAGCAAGGCGGCATGTGCCTCCGGTGACTGCCATGCGCATTCCTTCAGCCACATCCACGAAGTGCTGACGGTCGATGGTGGGATAATGCTTTTCGATGTACTGGCTCGGCATCACCGTGTCCTGGATTTCTTTAACCACATGGGGCGTTATGAACCAACCGCGGTTGGCGATGGACGCGCACAGGTTGGCTATCTGGAGGGGAGTCGCAAGAATCTCGCCTTGTCCAATGGCTATAGAGATGATAGTGTTGGCGCTCCAATGGTTTTCGCCGTACACTTTATTGTAGAACTGAGCGTTGGGGATGAAGCCGCGGCTTTCGCCGGGGAGGTCCACGCCCAACTTGTAGCCGTAGCCGAGCGACACAAGGTGCTTTTTCCACACCTCAAACGCATTAGCCGCCGAACCGTATTTGCTGCGGTTGCCGTCGAGCATAGCTTTCAGCCCCCAGCAGAAGAAGGCGTTGCATGATGTCTGTAACGCCGGTTTCAGGGCTATGGGCGAACCGTGACCGTGGCATCCCACTCTAAGTCCTCCGCTGATGAATCCATGATAGCAGGGGTAGGCGGTGGTGAGCGATATGATGTTTTCCTGACGCAGGATAAGACCCTGCGACGGCTTGAATGTCGAGCCGGGAGGATAAGCGCCCTTCAACGCGCGGTCGTATAGCGGCTTATAGAAATTGTCCATAAGGTCGTTGTAGTTCTTGCCGCGTTCCCTTCCCACAAGCAGGCGCGGGTCATAGGTGGGGCTGCTTATCATGGCGAGAATTTCGCCGGTGGCGGGTTCAATCGCCACGATGGCTCCGATTTTATTCTTCATCAGTTCCTCGCCGTACATCTGGAGGTCGATGTCAAGGCTTAGTTTGAGGTCGCGCCCTGTCACTGGAGGAAGGTCGTGCGCGCCGTCCTCGTATTTTCCTTGGATTCTGCCGTAAGCGTCACGGATAAGGATTTCCACCCCTTTTTCGCCGCGCAGATACTCTTCGTAGCTCTTTTCCACGCCCAAGTCGCCGCAATAGTCGCCGGCGGCATAGTAGTCGTCGCGTTCCACGTCCTTGGCGTTGACTTCACGAATATTGCCGAGGACATTAGCCGCGCCGGCATACATGTACTGCCGCAGGATACGCTGCTGGATGAAAAATCCGGGGAAGCGGTAGAGCTTCTCCTGCAGCCGTCCATAGTCCTGCGCCGAGATGTGGGTTATGAACTTCTGTGGGGAATAGGCGGAGTAGCCGGGGTTAAGACGCTTGTCCTTCATGTCGGCTACACGCTTCAGGAACTGTTTCTTGGTGATGTTGAGGGTGCGGCAGAAGTCGATTGTGTCAAACTCCTGCACATTCTTGGGTATCATCATCACGTCATAAGCGGGCTGATTGTAAACGACAAGCTTGTCGTTACGGTCGCGCATCATGCCACGTGAAGGGTAGATGGTCTTGCGCATGAAAGCATTGGAATCAGCAAACTGCTTATAGTTGGAGTCCATCACCTGCAGGCTGAACAGCTTTACCATGAAGATGACGACGATAAGGACAATGAAGCCTCCTATGACATATTTTCGTTTCTCAAGTTGGTAATCTTTTCTCATCGGGAAGTGTTAGCGTTTCTGCGAAAGAATACTGTCAAGTCCTATCAATAGAATAAATGTAAGCACTGAACTGCTCACGATGCGCAGTATCAGCTGAATGGGGTCAAAAAACGAGCAAGCCTCGATCAAGAATATCATAGCGCAGTAGAAAGTGACCAAGGTGATAAGGTATTTTGAATAAACCTCTATGCCGAGTGATGCTATGGTGGGTTCGGGGGTCGTTAGTTCATCCTCGCGGGGGAAATACAGATGAAGCGCAGTGCGCCTCACCATAGCCATGAGGGTACATGCCAGAGAGTTCATCCCCTGTGTGTTGGAGAAGATGTCCACTGTCAGCCCGGCAAAGAACGCCACGGTAAGCACCCAGTTGACTGACATCATCACCGGAAGCTTTATGACCACGTAGATAAACACGAACGGCACAGCAACATTGAATAGGCAGATGTTGTTGAACACTACAGCCTGTGCCAGAACTAACACTACGAACAGTATGGAAAATTGTGCAATGGTCTTGGACATGCTTTAAACAGTTAATTGATTTCTTCTCCGGTTCTGATAGAGTCCAACTCAGCTTTCATGTCGTTGGTCACGATGCGCACGGTGCTGAGCGTGGAAAAGTCGGCAAACAGCTTTATGCGCAGCACGTAGAAGTTGTCGTCATGTTCCTTTTCGTGGCTTATAATGGTGCCCACCGGTATTTCGGGGGGGAATACCGCCGAGTAGCCGCTGGTGACAATAGTGTCGCCTTTCTTGAACCGTTCATGGCGCGGCATTTCCTCCAGCAACGCTTCGCCGGGGTTCTTGCCGTCCCACACAAGCGATCCGAAGTCGCTGCGTCCTTTCACTTTGCAGGAAAGGCGCATCTTGGGGTTGAGCAGGGAGATGACACGTGAGGAGTTGTCGCCTACCACGTTGATTATACCCACCACGCCGTTCTGGTCCACTACGCCCATTTCCGGTCTCACCGAGTCCCTGTAGCCCTTGTCAAGGGTGATATAGTTGTGGGTTCGTGACACGCTGTTGCTGATCACATGTCCTATGATGAAGCTGTAGGGGAGCTGTACGGTATCGGCGGCAAGTGAGTCGCCGTATATGACACCCTTGTAGTCCTTGATTTGCTCCCTCAGCCCTATTACTTCAAGCTCAAGGTCGGCTGTGCGCCGCTGCAAGTCCTCGTTTATCTCTCTTAGATTGAAATAGGAGGTTACCGCGCTTGAACCTTTGAAGATTGCCGTGCTCACCTTATTGGCTGAGGTGAGAAACAGATAGTGCTGATAGGGATTGCTGCGAAAAAGCAATATGCAGCTTAGAACCACATAAAACAGAAACACAAACCATCGGCTATATTTAATTATAAAGTCAATGAGCCCTCTCATGAAAAACCGGGTGTTTTTATTGGCATTAGGGGATGTGGTGATTTTACCACATCCCCGTAGCCTTTATCGTTCTTAAACGAGATTATCGGATAAGGAATTTGAACTTGTTGATGTTTTTGAGAGCCACTCCCGTGCCTCGTGCCACTGCAAGCAGCGGATCCTCGGCTATGTGGAACGGGATGCCTATCTTGTCGATAAGGCGTTTGTCGAGGCCTCGGAGCAGTGCGCCGCCTCCTGCAAGCCATATACCGTTGCGCACGATGTCGGCGTAGAGTTCGGGAGGTGTCTGTTCGAGGGCGCTGAGCACTGCGGCTTCAATCTTGGAGATTGACTTCTCGATGCAGTGGGAAATCTCCTGGTAGCTTACCGGCACTTCCATCGGGAGGGCGGTCATCTGGTTAGGACCGTGGACGATGTAGTCCTCCGGCGGATTTTCAAGCTCGGTGAGGGCTGAACCCACGTTCATCTTGATTAGCTCGGCGGTGCGTTCTCCCACCTTTATATTATGGGCGCGGCGCATGTGCTGCTGGATGTCGTCAGTCAGGTCGTCGCCGGCTATCTGGATACTCTTGTTGCTGACTATGCCGCCCAGTGAGATGACTGCGATTTCGGAGCTACCGCCGCCTATGTCCACAATCATGTTGCCTTCCGGAGCCTGCACGTCAAGCCCGATACCGAGCGCGGCAGCCATGGGTTCGTATATCATGTACACGTCACGGCCTCCGGCGTGTTCCGAAGAGTCGCGCACGGCACGTATCTCTACTTCGGTAGAGCCTGAGGGGATGCCCACTACCATGCGGAGCGAGGGGGAGAGCCAGTTGCCTTTTGCGCTCACTTTCTTCACAAGTCCGCGAATCATGAGTTCGGCGGCGTTGAAGTCGGCGATCACGCCTTTGCGCAACGGGCGCACAGTGCGTATTCCTTCCGGCTCTTTTCCTTGCATGAGCTGTGCTTCGTTGCCCACAGCTATGAGCTTGCCGGTCTTGGAGTCCAGAGCCACGATTGATGGCTCGTCGATTACTATCTTGTCATTATGGATGATGACGGTATTGGCTGTGCCAAGGTCGATAGCTATTTCTTTAGTAAACGAGAAAAGCCCCATTTCTTAATTTAATTTCGGGAGTTAAGTGATTAATGTTTAAAGTGGCGTACACCGGTTGTTACCATCGCTACGTCATGAGCGTTGCAGTACTCTATGGTGTCGTTGTCGCGGATAGAGCCGCCTGGCTGAATAACAGCGGTGATGCCGGCTTGGTTGGCTATTTCCACACAGTCGGCAAACGGGAAGAACGCATCGGAAGCCATTACTGCGCCGTTAAGGTCGAATCCGAATGACTGCGCCTTGGCAATCGCCTGCTTAAGCGCGTCCACGCGTGATGTCTGACCCACGCCGCTTGCAAGAAGCTGACAGCCTTTGGCAAGAACGATGGCATTGCTCTTGGAGTGCTTAACCACGATGTTGGCAAACCGCAGGTCCTTGACCTGTTCGTCAGTGACAGCTTTGTTAGTCGCTTGCTGCATAGTTTCCTTAGCCACGTCGCGGTCCTGGAGGAGCGCGCCGTTAAGGCATGAACGGAACTGTTTGGTTTCGTTCACGGGAGCCTTCTGGATAAGGATAATGCGGTTCTTTTTCTGCTTGAGGATGTCGAGTGCGCCTTCAGTGTAGGACGGCGCTATGATTACTTCAAAGAATATCTTGTTTATTTCCTCAGCTGCTTCCGCATCCACTTCGCCGTTGGTGATGAGGATGCCGCCGAATG
>DAAL01000202.1:13964-18907 GCA_001701065.1 Bacteroidales bacterium GP4 | reverse complement strand
AGCCTCGGCTATAGTGGGGCGTGTGGCGAGTCCGCAGGCGTTGTTGTGCTTAAGCACCGCAAATGTGGGTTCGGTGAACTCTGAAATCAACCCTACTGCAGCGTCAATGTCAAGTAGGTTGTTGTAAGATATCTCTTTGCCGTGAAGCTGAGTGAATATTTTGTCGAAGTCGCCGAAGAAGTAACCTTTCTGATGAGGATTTTCGCCGTAGCGCATCTTCTTTTCGCCGTCAATGGCTATGCGGAGCGCCGATGGACCGTTTTCTTCGTCGAAATAGTTGAAAATAGAGCTGTCATAGCTTGAACTTACCGCAAATGCTTCTTTAGCGAACCAGCGGCGTTGTTCTTCGGTGGATTGTGCTCCGTTTTCTTTAAGGAGCGAGGCGAGGGGAGCGTATTGAGCCTTTGAGGCTACAATGATGACATCCTTGTAGTTCTTGGCTGCCGCGCGGATGAGCGAGATGCCGCCTATGTCGATTTTTTCGATGATGTCAGCGTCAGAAGCCCCTGATGCCACTGTGTCGACAAAGGGGTACAGGTCCACGATTACGAGGTCTATTTCAGGAATTTCGTATTTCTTTATCTGTTCGCGGTCGCCTTCGTTATCACGGCGGTTGAGGATTCCACCGAACACCTTGGGATGCAGGGTCTTTACTCGTCCTCCGAGGATGGAGGGATAGCCTGTGAGGTCTTCAACCAAATCACAGGGGTAGCCGAGTCCTTCTATAAATGATTGAGTTCCGCCGGTGGATAAAAATTTTACTCCGTCTTTGTGCAATAGGCTTAAAATTTCTTCCAATCCGTCTTTGTGATAAACTGAAACAAGCGCTGTTTTTATCTTTTTCATCTGCTAATTCTTTTATATGCTAAATTAGAATGCAAAATTACGAATTATCTACGTAATCACCTATTGATTTGATAAATATTATGGATTTTTTTTCAATAAGCCAATATTATTGACACAGCCCACCGCGAAATCCACACCTACTAACCTCCCCGCGTCGCTGCTCTATTTCCGCCGAAGATGTTGTCCGGGATTTACGCCATTGCGAAGCAAGTAATTCCCAGCTTGTCCTCTATATTGGCTATACTTTTGAAACTGAGATTTTCAGTTCCCGAAAGTAATTTGCTCACATACTGAGGGCTGACTCCTAACCGTGAAGCGAGGTCCGATCTTTTAAGACCATTGTCCTGCATATACCCAATAAGGATTACAGCGAGTTGACGCGACCAGCGAAGCCAACTCTCATTTTCTTTACGCCATGTCGCTTCTTCCACAAAACGTGAAGGAGTTTCGCTCTTATGAGCCTCTAAAAATTTTATTGCCTTGCTTGCCATATTTCTATTCATTTGTGAGTTCTACAAAACTATCTTGATCAAAAACGCCGTTGGCTTTCAGATAATCCTTACATCGGTTGAGTTTCTGCAATTCAAGTGCGGTATGTTCTCGTTCTTGCATTGTTCGTGTAAGTTTTATCGCTCCTCCTGTTACCACATATACATTCGGCTCAAGCCTTATGGCATATATGCGCAGCCAACTTGCATGACGATTCCTATCCCAGTTGCGGGCTTTCTCTCTGCTCAGTTCACGAGTGCGAGTATCAGTGAGGTCCAGCGGATTGAAAAGTTCGTCAAGGTGTTCGGTGTAAGGAAAATCAAGCACAAGTTTCTGTAACGCCTCTGCATCTTCAAAAGTATCGTTTACCGCTTCATCAAGACGTTCGATATGAAAGAAACTTTCTAAATCAGCAAAGTGTTCCAAAAAGAAGTCTAAAAGATATTCACCATTAGTCCAGTTGCGGAACAGAATGGTGAGTTCGTCCGCATCTTTACCCCGAGCTTTTACTGCCCAAAGATGATCATATCCGTCGATTATCCTTACAAACTCCATATTATATAAACATTTATGTACCTACAAAGTTAAGGATAATATCCGGAAAATGCAACTTATAAGTTTACTTTCTTTCAGATGAAGCTGAGAGGGGGCGGTTATTTCAGGATTGCCGATGCTGCGCCTGACTGCGCACCCACTTCATTACCGCGCTGCACTTTCTTTCCGTAACCGAAGGTATATGTCGCCGAGAGGCTGATAGAAGGATGGTAGGTGTTTCCGTAATTTGTCTTTATTTCGGAATATAAAGGTGTATTAAGTTTCCATGTGGATGTTTCCCATCCTTTATTGAAGAAGTTATTGATTGCAACTTTGATATTCCAATCGTTCTTTGACCATCCCGCAGTTATGCTATAATAATTTTTTGTATGATATATAACATTTCTATTGAAGCGTAGTCTTTTATCAGGAGTCGAATATATTCCTTGGAAATAGAAGTCGTTAAGATAATAAGCAGCTTGGATATTGAAGGTTACCGGATTATAGGTTAAGGGGCATGTTCCAGTGATTTTGTGAAAATATATTTCGGGATTGGCGTAGAATTGAAGATTCCCGTTCAATAATTTCCAATTAAAAGCCATTCCTATAGTCCCTGAAAGATAATCTCCGTCATTTGTCCATTCTCTGATTAAGGCTTGTCCGCCATCATAATGGTTATATATCTGAAACATACGATTATATAGACCGAAGAATCTACCATATATACTGATTCCAAAAGGATTGGATGGTAACCAAGTATAAGCGATATTTACTGTCGTGTGTCGACTGTTCTTTAAATTAGGATTCCCGGTAATATATAATATTTCATTTTCTTTCAGTATGTCCGAAGCTTTTTCTGAAATGCCTGCGGTGTTGCTTGCATATTGAAAATAAACAGAAAACATATTTTTATCATTTAATGAATATCTGACATTTATATGGGTGAATGGATACCAGTCATCTATTTTGAATCCATTTATATCGCTATTTTCCCAAGCGAATCCGGCATCATAATTTATTGCAATTTTTTGAGTCTGGAGGTTATATCCGATTAGCCCGGCTGCAAAGCCGTTGCTGAATTTATCATGATATACATTAGTGCCTTTGTAGTGCAAATTATTGCTCCATTGTCCACCATTGACTCCTATCATTAATGAATGTCTTTGTCCAATGTTCTTTCTTAAATATCCGTCGATTCTGAAATTGTAGGCATTTTCTTTTGCGTGGCGTAAAATAGATGTTGAGTTGCTTGCTGAATATTCGGATTTGTCATTAGTGTAAGAGTAGTCAAATGTAGGAGAAATATCTAAAGAAAGACTCCGGGGTAAGGCAATGAAATAAGATCCTGAATAGGAGAAGGAGTTTTTACGTTGAGGATTGTTCCGCTCAAAAGTATAACTTTTGGATTCCTCTGAATGATATTCAAGTGAACCACCGTTTAAAACACAAGGATTAGATAGGTGCTGGAATCCTACAGTATTCCTTATCTGCACTTTCTCGGAATTGTATGTCGCACGTAATGTAATGGGGTAATGGTTCTCCTTGAATTCAGAGTTTTCCATTATTTCATTCCTTTCAACAGTGACGTGTTCCTTTTGGTTATTGATAAGCGAATATATTCCTTTAGTGGAGTTTCCGTTATGATGGCTATTATTGTTGGTCGCTCCCACGTAGAGATCATAGGTCATGCGTTTGTAAGTGAATTTGGAAAAGGCATTTATGTGGCTTGATAGACCTACCAGAGCGGATTCGTTTGCCGTAAATTTGGTATAACCACCATAATTATACTCTTGGACTATGATTTTTATAACCTTATGTTGTCCGCGAAACCTGGGGTCAGAAGGAAATTCGAGATATTCCACATTGCGCACTTCGCTTGTGCGTAGTCCTTCAATTTCCTCTCTGGATGCTTCTAAATTATTTATGTATATGACCACGCTTTCACCGAAGTTGTCGGTGACTGTTCCGTTGATTGCGTTTACCCTTATTTGCGGTATCGCCATATGGCGGAGTAGGTCGATGGCATTTTGAGCGGCATTCTTCTGCCGTTGGGTGGGAATATAGACTGTTTTGTCGGTGTATATTGTGGCATTACGAGCCTGTACTGTCACATTCTTTAGATTGACGGGAAGAGGCTCCATGGTGATTGTGCCTACATTGAATGATGTGCACCGGTGGAATGTGGGCATATACCCGAGGCGATTCACCTTGGCTATAACGTCGGTTTTGTCGCAAGGTATCAAGAATCTGCCGTCGTCGGTGGTGATACCGTAAGTAAGCACTGTGGAGTCCTTCGGTTCCAACAGAATGACTGTAGCCGCTGCCACCGCTTCTCCGTCACTTCCTGTCACTTTTCCTTTATAACGGTATTTGCCGTGCTGCATAGCTTCAAGGTAAAAATTGTTGCCCTGTTGCAGCACGGTCACCGGATTTAATCCCACGGTGCGCCTTACTGCTTCGTAAGGATCAATGGTAGACACTCGTGCCGATGTGGTGTAGTCCTCAAGCTCATTGTATATGAAGTGTATGCTCAACTCGGGATGTTCTCGGCTTATAAGCAACAATGCTTCGGATAGGGGGGTGGAAGAAAAGTTGTAAGTATAGTTCTGTGCATTGACACAGATGGCTGTCACCAGTGCCAAGATGAATGTGATAATACGTGTCATTGGTCGGGGTATTTACTCTACAATTATAGTGCCGTGGTCTATGTGGATGTTGAGATGCTCGAAATTGTTGAGCATGTCTATGGTCTCGTCGAGGGACATGGATTGGTCCCATTTTAGCTGAAGCCTGAGGTCGCGGGCTTCAGGAGAATTGAACCGCACCTTTACTCCGTAGAACTGTGCCATGTCGTTAAGGATGGTCTCAAGGCTTTTGTTCTCGAAGGTTATTGTGGCAGGTGTCGGTACGGCGGTAGGCAGGCTGTCCTGTGATGCCTTTGTTTCTCCGTCATGTGTTGTTGCCGTGATGTTGTCGCGGTGGGTGGCTACCGCTTCATTTTCTTGCCTGAGGGAGACTGTGATTCCTATTCCGGCGGCTACTGCCGCCACTGACACAAGCACACTGATGAAAAT
>DAAL01000202.1:3552-13934 GCA_001701065.1 Bacteroidales bacterium GP4 | reverse complement strand
ATGCGCGGACGCTTTGCGGCGGTGCGGGCAAACCGTTGCCATTCTTTGTCAACGTCAGGTGCCGGAACGTCAGAAAGCGATGCCTTAGCCTTGCTTATTGTGGAATACATGTCGCCGGTTTCCGGATCGGACAATATCTTATTAAGTTCATCGTCGGAAAACCGTTCGGGATGCTCTATAGCTTCAAAAAGTCGGTCAGTTTTATCCATTTGCTTTTAGGTTTTGGCGTAAGACATCTAATGCATGGCGCAAGTGTTTATAGACAGCTACATCGCTTATCTTAAGAGCCGTGGCTATTTTGTTGTAGCTCATGCCGTCAGTGAAGCGGAGTTTCAGCACTCTTTGGCATTGTTCGGAAAGCCGGGTCTCGATAATTGTCCTCATTGAGTCCATGACAGCTTCATCAGGCGATTCATCGTTTTCTATCTCGGAAAGCTCAATGGCGTAAAGACCTTGAATGCGTTCGCGCACGGTCATGTCACGAAGCCGGTTGAGGCATCGGTTGCGCACGGCATGATGAAGATACATCGGTGTCGTGTCGGTCTTGTCAGATGACATAATCGACATGAACACGTCATGCACTATGTCTTTTGCCGCTTGGTCATCGTCAAGCAGGCGAAAAGCGAGTCGATGCATTGCCGTGTAGTTGTCGCGAAACAGCCGCTCTATGTCCTTTTTTGTCGTCATACATTATATATAACACGCCACCTTCCCAAAACCTAACCCCCGGGAAGTGTTTTTTTAGAAACTGTTTAAACAGTTTCTTAGTGCAAAGATAATATATCGGGGAACAATAGAGCATGTTCCCCGGGATTTGTTAAGGTCACAGACGGTTGAGTTCCGCTTCGGAGGCTGATTTTCCTTTGTATTTGCTTTGTCGGGGGTTGAACCGGTAGATGATGTTGAGCGTGACACTGCGCCGGTCATATTTCTGCCGCTTGTCCACGAAAACACCGTAGGTGTTCATGGTCCAGTCATTGTTGGCGGTATTGAAAATGTCGGAGGCGGTTAGTTTGATATTCAGCGACTTGTTAAACAGCGTTTTTCCCACTGACGCATCCATGATGAACCATGCAGCACCGAATTGGTTGGTGTGCATGTCGCCGCGGCTTTGTCCGTTTATGTTGGCGGTTATCGTCCATCCTTTAGGCAGAGTAAGCGTGTTGTCGAAGTAATAGGAGAAGATGGGGCGGTTGTAAGTGGTTCCGTCAATGTCGAGCCACTGCCGGTAAACTCCAAGCGTGACATTAGGAGTCCAACGGCTGATGGGGCGGCTCCACACGGCATAGGCGCTGAATGAGGTGACATCGATGTTGATAGGGTGCATGAGCAGCTGAAGGTTGTCGGCGGGATAAAGTTGTTTCACGAAGGCGTAGGTGTTGATGCTTCGGTTAAGGTCAGCTTGCAGCATAAAGTCGTTGCACATACCGAATAGCTGAATGTTGTGGCTGTGTTCGTCGGCAAGTCCGGGATTGCCGCCTTCGATTTCATGTCGCCCCACGTAGGACAGTGAGCCGGTAAGTTGGGAATAGGGCGGTTTCACTGTCGACATTTTATAGGTAAGGCTGATTTGTGAGCGGTCATTGAACGAATAGGCTAAAGAGATGTCGGGTGTGAGCAGATGATCGCGGCGGCTTATGTTGTCATCACGCTTGCCGTTGACATTGAACAGGTAATCCACATATTCGTAACGTGCGCCTGCCGATAAACTGAATTTGCCGAAAATTCTCGCCCATGATGCGAATAGAGCCAACGATGTCTGCTTGGCATCGGTGACTGACGAGGGGATGTACTCTCCCACTGCGGCACTGAGCATCCGGTAGTCGAGAACAGTGTGGGTATAACTGTCCTGTGTTCCCACAGTAAAGTCACCTTCCGCAACAGGGAATTTCAGGTATAGTTTTCCTGCCCACAATGTTGAACGGCGGTTGTCACGGGAGCTTACATCGGTTGCCGCAGCGTCGGGGTAGGAGGTCGTGACGGCGTTGTCGGCTACCGAGTGTTTGTAGTCACCGTCGAAGTGCAGGGTGTAACGGTCGGCAAAACTTTTTTCATAGTAAGTTGACACAAGGTGGCTGTGCGCCCTTATGGTTTTGTCGATATTGCGCAGTAAAGGAGTTTCCGAGTTAATCCATTCCGAGCCGGTGTTGGTGAAATCCCCGCACTCGGGTGCGAAGTGATAGTATGCGCCAAAGTATTGGTCGTGTCCGGCATAGTTGAATCCGGCTCGTATGGCACCGGTGTTGGTAGGATAGCGGTTGTGCTGCGAACTTCCTACAATGGTTTCCTTCCCTTGATAAGTGACAGTATTGGTGGTCGTGCCTTTAATTATCTGATCATTATGATTGAATAAGCCGTTAAGATAGATGTCCCAGTCGCCCAATCGGTAATTCAGCCCGAGGTTGTCCATCACTGACCAACGGTGGTTGCGCTGTAACTGAAATTGGTCGGTCACCGAAAGCCCTTGCGCAAAATTACGTCTTGTGGTGATTTTGAGTACGGCTCCGGTGGTGCTTGCATATGCCGCACCTGGAGCCATCAGCAATTCCACTTTTTTGATATTGGATGACAAAAGCTGCTGCAGTTCGAAATTGTCCCTCATGGGATGCCCGTCAATGTAGATTTCAATGTTTCCTTTCCCGATGACGCTCACTTCGTTGTCCTGTACTTTTATCATAGGCAACTGAGCGAGCACATCAAGAGCGTTTCCGAGGTTTTCGAGGTTGCTCCCTGCGATGGTGGACACGAGGGTTGTGCCCACGAGTCGGGTTGACGGCTGGTTGGCGGTAAACACTATCTCCTGCAATTCATGCACAAGCGAATCATTAGGCTCGGATTGCTGCGCATAGCCGCTTAATGCGGCAGCAAAAAACGATAAAATAAAAAATGTGACTTTTGACTTCATTTGCGTAAAATTTTTGTGCAAAATTACGCAGCATGAAGGTCAATATCCAAAAAATTAGTCTGACGCTTCAATTTGTAACATGCTGATGTACAAAATGTTATCCTTTGAGTTAATTTGAAAATCTGACCGATGCCTTTCCTTGTCAGAAAATGGACAAAAACAGTGCTGAATCAGGCATCCCGGATGACGCGATGCGGGTTTTAAGGCGCGACTTGCGCTTATACACCACATTGATGTTTTCATCGATGAGCAATGCGATTGTGCGGTTTGATAGATGGCAGCCGAGGTACACCATCAGCCGGTAATCGTCAGGCTTTATGTCGGACCACTCCAGCTTTAGTTTCGTTAGCAGATGGTCATTGCAGTCGTTTACGGCATTCTCCATCTCGCCAAACAGCCCGTTGTCGGTTTTCAAGAGGTCAATTTGTGACTTTACTTTGTCCACGATTGCCTTACGTTCGGTTTTTATGCCTTGCGATTCATAATAAGTCTCGCACAGGTCGTCAATCAGATTGAAACGGTTAGTCAGAGTTGATGAAAGTTTGGATGCAAGCGATGAGCATTCCAGTTGCTGTTTCATCATGCCGTCCCTCAGACCGGCGGCNNTGCTAACGAAACTAAAGCTGGAGTGCCGCTATCAATGTTTCGTTGCGAAGTTCGTTTATTTTGATTCTTTGTCGCTGTTTTATAATGACAATGGCAGCGATTAAGAGAACAATGGCACCGATATAAACGATTTTTTCCCGATGGGACCGTTCTTTGTACAGCATAAACTCTTTCTCCTTCTGAAGGTACAGAGCCGATGCCAGAGCATTGTCGGTCCCGGCATTACGGATCAGTTCTTTCAGGCGGGAGGCTTGACGGAATTCATCGGTGAGATTGTGAGCCCCGTAATAGTCTATTGCTATACCTATGATTGTGTCAGTGGGCGCACTTAGATGGTTAGCCGCCATTGCTTCGCTATAGAGAAGCGCCCAGCGTGCCATTGTGGCTGAATCCTTGAATTCCGCCACGTCAAGCGAGTTTAACTCATCGAAGGCTTCCTGCGGATTGTCCTTCATGAGTTGCTGCGCATTGTCAAGCTTTTTCGTCAGTTGGGAACTTGAGTAGGTGCATCCCGTGATTACTAATAATAATATGTATAACAGTGTTCGCATAAATGGGTGCTAATTGTCGGGTATTATTGCTGTCACTTCCTTGAATGCGTAGGTGCGGCGGTTCATGTCATCGTCCATAAGGGTAATGTGCCCCGACGGCGCGATGGCAAGGATTGTGGCGTGGAACTCTTCCTGTGACGCAGCGTCACGGTAACGCAAACCGTTTCGTGCGTAAAGTGACGAAAAATAGTCACTGTGCAGGCGGTCCCTGTCGGATGTCATGAGCTCCCAGCGCATGGCTATGTGGTTTAACACTGACTCCAAAACATCTTCAAGGTTATGTTCTATGCCGGTGAGGTTGATGACTGATACCGGATTGGGCGCGTCACTTAAGAACTCACGCTGGTTTATGTTGATTCCTATTCCGGCTATGCTTCGTGATATCAATGTGCCGGAAAGAGAGTTCTCGATGAGGATGCCGCATATCTTTTTATTGTCGACATAGATGTCATTAGGCCACTTGATGGTGATATTGTCTTTGCCCGGCATGATTTCTCTGAGCGCGTCGACAATGCCTAACGCCACAGCTTCCGACATGAAGAATTGCTCCGACGCTTTCAGTTCCGATGGTCGCAGCAACAGGGAAAAAGTGAGGTTCTTTCCTGGCTGCGCTTCCCAGGAGTTGCCGCGTTGTCCGCGTCCCGCCGATTGCTCACGGGCGGCTATTACACTTCCATGGGGAAGTCCGGCGGCGGTTTCCTTCATCAGGGTATTGGTGGAGCGGCAGCTGTCAACCCACTGTATATTCTCCTTCATATGTCAACATGTATACCGATACAATAATAATAGACAATCCTAATATTCCGTAGATAATGCGGGCTTTGGTGCGGGATATTCTTCCGGTGAATGCCTTCACATTGGGACTCCGGAAGAACCATTCCACATTCCTTATAGCCATGGTCAGGGCAAAAACGCCGCCGCACATGAGTATTCCGGCGAGAATGCGCGCGCCCACAAGAGGTGACATCAGTCGGGGATGTTTAGCGTGAGCCGGCGTTTGCCGTCAGGAAGTTCGGTTATGTCCACTTTCACGGTGTCGTCAGGCAGAATGTCGTCCACCCTCTCAGGCCATTCTATCAGGCACAATGCGCCGGAGTCGAAATAATCCTCGATACCTATGTCAAATGCCTCTTCAAGATTTTCAAGGCGGTAGAGGTCAAAGTGGTAGATAAGTTCGGCTGTTGTGTCGGAACGGTATTCGTTCACGATGGAGAATGAAGGGCTGCTTGTGAAGTCCTCCTCTACGCCGAGAGCCTTGGCGAGTGCGTTGATGAATGTGGTTTTGCCTGCTCCCATCTCGCCGTAGAAAGCGAAGATGGTGTTATCGCCCATGAGGTCGATGAACTTTTCGGCAGCTTCGGGAAGTTGCTCAAGAGAGTCAACGGTTATTACTGATTGAGTCATATTGTTGTTATTTTGCTGTCATTGTAATTATGGGAACGATCATTTCCTCCATCGATATTCCACCATGCTGGAATGTCCCGGAGTAATACTGAACGTAATAATTGTAGTTATTGGGGTAAGCGAAGAAGTCGTGCCCGGTGGCGAAGATGTAGGTTGACGACACATTGGGCGACGGCAGTCCGAACCGGGCGGGATTCTTTATCTCATAAATCTGGCGGTTGTTGCAGTTGAGGTTTTTCCCCACCTTGTAACGGAGGTTGGTGTTGGTGTTCTTGTCGCCTATCACTTTCACCGGATTGTCCACCTGAATGGTTCCATGGTCAGTGGTGAGCACGATTTTATAGCCCATTCGTGCTATGCGCCTGAACAATTCCATGGTCGAGGAGTGACGAAACCATGATTCGGTCAATGAACGGTATGCCGCATTGTTGGATGCGAGTTCTCTTATCATCTTGGACTCGGTGCGGGCATGGGAAAGCATGTCGATGAAGTTTATCACCAGCACGTTAAGGTCATTGGACGAAAGGTTGCTTAAGTCTTTGAGCAGCTTTTCGCCTCCCACGGAGTCATTGATTTTGTTATAGGAAAACTTGTCCTTGCGCCGGAAGCGTTCAATCTGTGTAGCTATGAGCGGCGATTCGTTAATGTTTTTGCTTACTTCCTCGTCCTCGTCCACCCACAACTCGGGAAAATATTTCTCGATGTCGCGCGGCATCAATCCCGAAAATATTGCGTTTCGGGCGTACTGTGTCGAAGTGGGGAGTATACTTGTGTACAATTCCTCTTCAAAATTGAATGTTTCGGCAAGCAATGGACGTACCGAGTACCATTGGTCAAGACGAAAGTTGTCAACAACGATGAAAAACACTTTTTCTCCGTTGTCAAGCAACGGGAATATTTTGCGCTTGAATATCTCGTGGCTCATCAGTGGATGTTCCGACCCGTTAAGCCATCCTTCATAATTGCGCTTGATGAATTTGCCGAATTCAGTGTTGGCTTCGTTCTTCTGCATGAAGAGAAGCTCTTCCATGTCAGTGCCTGCCGAGGATAGTTCAAGTTCCCAGAACACCAATTTCCGGTACAGCCGGTACCAGTCGTCCATTTCCTCGCAGCGGTTGATGAGCGATGTGATCTCATTGAACTGCTCCCGGTAATGATTGGATGCGTGCTGGCTCACGAGTTGTTCGGAGTGCAGATTTTTCTTTATGGAAAGGAGTATCTGCGACGGGTTCACCGGTTTTATGAGGTAATCGGCGATTTTGTTGCCTATCGCTTGGTTCATGATGTTCTCCTCCTCGCTCTTGGTGATCATTATCACCGGCACAAGCGGAGCTATCTGCTTGATGCGTGTCAGGGTTTCGAGTCCGGTGATTCCCGGCATGTTTTCATCCAGTATTATGAGCGAGAAATTCTCTTTCTCCACAAGTTCAAGCGCGTCATGCCCGTTATTGGCGGTCATAACGTCGTAACCTTTGTTCTTCAGGAACATTATGTGGGGCTTCAGCAGGTCTATCTCATCGTCCACCCAAAGAATTCTGTGAGGATTCATGTCAATATAAAATCATTCATCGGTGATGTCATCGCCGCCTTCGTCATTGGAGGCATCGTCCTCGGTGTCGAAAAAATTATCGTCCTTGAGCAACTCGATATAGTCATCCTTCTCCACCTCTCCCGGAGCCGCTGTGACAGGCGCTTTCGATGCTTCGTTGTCCACGTAGCGGAAATAGTCCTCAAAAGCTCTGCCTTCCCGTAGAAGTGTGTCAAAGTTGTCGACACTTATCATTACGGGGCGTACTTGCGGCGGCAGCTGAAGGATGCTGCTTGCATCCATGACTCTGCGGTAATGCGCTAATTCTTCAAAATTAGCAAATCCCTTTATAACTAACAAGCCCAATGTGCCGAAATTCATCGGTTCAAGGTCAAAATCTTTAATTACGAACGAACTGAAGTTATGTTTTGCCACATTAAACAGTAATTCGTTGCCTGAAACTTCGTCAGTGGGGTAGAGGAGGATGAGCAGCTGCGGCACCTCAGGATTGAGGTCGAAGACAAGCGAGTCGCCCGATACTTCGGTGGAATCGTTGCTCAACCGCCGTCCCCACGCCATTCCTCTTGCGTTGGATATGCCTTTATGCAGTTTCCTCCCTTGGGCAAGACCTTTCAGATAGGAGGATGCAAGCGGGGTGACATCGGTGTCGGGGTACCGTTCAAGAAGTTCTTTCAGTGTCGACTTGAATTTCTCGGCATCATTGTCAGTGACATAGCTCAGAGCTTCGATGAACATGAACTTTGGCATTATCTTGCTAAGCGGATAACGTTCCCTGACTGTGCGGTACACTTCATGCACGGTGGAGTTGCGGTTGTCGAGATAAGCGGTGTAGGCCTCCTCGTACAGCGACTCCTGTTCGCTCTCCATGGAGCGCAGATGCTCTATATAATCGGGGTCCTGCAGTGCTTCTCCGTACTTTGAGTCCTTGAAGTCCTGCAAAATCAATGCTCTGTAGTACTCCGCCTTTGTACGGTCGCCAAGGCGCATGAATATGAGATACAGATTATAATATATGTCAAGACGGTAGATATTGTCAGGGTAGCGTTGAAGCAGTCGGTTCCACTCGCGTTCAGCTTCCGTGAAGTCCTCCAGGTCATCTTTCAGTATCAACCCTATGTTGTACATACCTTCCTGGATTATGTCGTTGGCGTTCAGCTTCTCTTCAGGGGTGAACGGTATCTGTTTCAGGTAATATTCCGGGAAATGAGGGTCATTTTCCTTGTCGACGGTATCTTTGGACGTGTTTTCGTCGCCGTTTTCATCTTCCCGTGAAGAATCGGCTGAATCTTGCCCTTCTTCGGAGTTGTCGGCATCAGGATTGTCGAACTCCGCCATGTCAAATGACGCTTTATTCCTCCTTCGCCAGTTGTCCTCCAGTTTTCGTGAGCCCCACCGTTTCTGGAAATCGGTTTTGCCTGCATTTCGTGTGGCGGTATTGTAGAAGTACCATGAGTCGTCATTGTTCATGGTGAATGTCATGGGTGCGCTTGTGCTTCCGCCCTGTTGCTGATTGTTGTTGCCGAGTGACTGTTGCTGCGCAAGATAATCCTCGCGTTTTTGTTGCTCAGCCTCTTTTTTCTCTTTTTCTTTCAGGTCAGAGATGATTTTGTCTATGACTTTAGCGCGTTCTTTCTCGCCCATTTCCGACAACCGCAGCAATGAATCGTTCAGAATCACATTTTGGGTGTACAATGCAAGCTTGTCGAGCACATCGCTCCGCAGTTTCAGCGAGTCGTAGCCGGGATAGTTGGACGGCAGCAGCGGAATGGCTTCAGCGTAACATGGCTGTGCGAGGTCATAGCGGCGTTGAGCGAAGTATATGGCACCAAGCTGCAGTTGGTCGATAGCCTTGTCTATGCCGTTGCGCGTTGACTTTTCGGCGGCGAGTATAAAATTTTTGATGGCATTGGCTGTGTCGTTGCGTGACAGGTATAGATTGCCGATAGCATAATATATCTGGTCAAGATAGTCCTTGTTGCGGTCAAGGCGTGTCATGCGGCGGAGCGAGTTGACTTCCGTCTTTATGTTCTTGCCGGTGAACACTTCCGACTGCTTTATTCTCGCATTAAGTTGAGTTCGGTAATTGGTGTGCGCTCCCGATGCCTTCTTAAATGCTTCATAGGCACCTTTTTTGTCGCCGGTGCGCGCCAATAACTGACCCAACAGAAAATTAAGGCGTGATTTTTGGACTGATGATGAATGGGGAATAGCTTTCTTTATATAAGGTATGGCTTTTTCGGGGGTAGGCGATTGCCGGTACAGCGTTGCGTACACCATATTATATAGACCCTGCAAATCCCCGTTGACAAGAGCCTTCTCAGGAATCTTCGACAGGATGTTCTCAGCTTCGTAGTCCCATTTCATGGCGCAGTAAGCGCGCGCTTGCCACAGTTTGGCTTCGGTCACTGTAGCCGGGAGCCAGTTGAAGTGTTTTGCTATATAATAAAATGTGGTCGCGGCACCAAGATAGTCGCCGTTGTTGTACTGCGAACGTCCCATCATCATCCAGGCGTTGTGCAGGAAAGGATTGTATTCCTCCCGCTTCATCCATGCCTTATACTTTGGGTCGCGTGACTTCCCGGCTTTGCGCGCCGGCTTCTTTTTTATGGAGCGGAGCTGGATTGCTTTCTGCGCTTTTTCTATCGACCGGGTGAAGTCGCCTGAGGGCTGAGGCGAGTCGGGATTCTTGTAGGCATCGGTGGGATGGATGTAAAGCAATTGTGAATAATCGTCCTCGTAGTTCTTTTCGAGAGCCGAAAGGGTCTCCTTGTAATGCTCGTCGCCGTTATAATATATATTGTAGCGGGTGATGAATGCTTGGTAATTACGTGATAAAGCGGTGTTTTTGCGGGGTCCGCACGATCCCAAAAACACGCAGATTGCCAATAATAATACCCAGCTTGATTTTTTCATCATTCTATGAGAAATAACGGCATTGTTCCGCAACTTATTGCATCATGCGGCGCACACGGATGTTACGGTACAGACGGGCTATGCCGAAAACCACAACTTGCAGCAGCACAATGATTGAGGAACAGGGCACATCAATGATTGTGCCTAAAAATATGCCGGCAAGGCTGCTGAGCGATGAGATGACTATCGCAGTCACCATAATGCGGTTATAACTGTGGCTTGTCAACTCGGCTATCATCACCGGAACAGTAAGCATCGATATGAGCAGCATGATTCCCACCATGCGTATGGTGAGGACGATGCAGATAGCCACCATTACCGTCATGACGGAGTTGATGAGCCTAACTGGCAGTCCTGACACCGTGGCGAAATCGGAATCGAAGGCGCAGGCGATGATTTTGCGGTTGAATATTCCGAAGAATAGAATCAGTACTGACGTATACAGCCCTGACAG
>DAAL01000202.1:0-3537 GCA_001701065.1 Bacteroidales bacterium GP4 | reverse complement strand
TTGTGAGCAGACTACCGAACAGGAATGAGTTAAGCTCCGGGGCGTATCCGGGCGTGAGGAAGATGAACATGATGCCTATAGCCATGCCCAACGCCCACACAAGTCCTATGGCGGAATCTTCCCTCACTCGTTGCTTGGTCGACATCCATTCTATCCCTAAGGAGGATGCCACGGCAAATATCAATGCCATGAGAATGGGATTGAATCCTATGTAGTACCCGAACCCCAATCCGCCGAAACATGAATGGGTGATGCCGCCGCTCAGCGAAACTAACCGCCGGGTGACAATGTAAGTGCCTATGATGCCGGCGGCGATACTGATGATGAGTATGCCTGTCACGGCATGTCGGAAAAACGGATATTGTAATAATTCTAACATCTTCAATCAAGCTTTGGCACGAGCCTCGCTCACTATCATTAATAGTTCCTCTCGCACGTCGGAAGGCAGATTGATGCCGCGTAGCTGCACGCTTCTTCCCCAACCGGCTATATCCTCGGGAAGCAACGTCAACAGCACATCACGGAATTCCTCGATTTCGTCGTCAGTGTATTGGTCAGGTTCTCTTCCGGCGAATCGGTCAAGTTCCTCATCGTCATAATACACTATTTTGTCGCTTACCGACGATAGCAATGAATCCTTTTCGCAGGTGATGTGCATTCCGCAGCATTCGCTGTCATCGGTTGATGCGACATCGGTTGCGCCGTTGTCATCTCCTTCCTCCAAAGCGGGCTTGGTACGGCGGTCATGGATATACAAGATAAGCCCAACCACCACAAGCGCGCCTATAATTATTAAACTCGCTTCCATAGTCAAGTGTTCTATTCGGCTTCCTCGATTATGAATCCCATCTTACGCATGTCGTCCCAGAATGTGGGATAGGACTTCGTTACCACATCCACATCCTCAATAATTATTCCCGGCAGGAAGTAACCTATGGGGGCAAACGCCATAGCCATGCGGTGGTCCTTGTAAGTGGATATGCTCACAGGTTGAGAGAAATCCACGGGATAGCGTTCACCCTCCCAGTCGATGGCATTATCATCGATTATCGAGATTTCAAACCCAAGTTTACGCAATTCGGCATGTAGCGCGCTGAGACGGTCGGTTTCCTTGATTTTAAGTGTCGAGAGTCCTTTGAAGTGGAAAGGAATGTTCAACATGCAGGCGGTCACGGTGAGAGCCTGTGCCAAATCAGGTTGTTCGCTCAAGTCCAGAGAGAGTCTTGGCGAAAGGTCGGGCGACGGTTCGAGATGCAGCTGAGTGTCGTTCCACCGGCTTTCAACGCCGAATGCTTTGTAGAATTCAGTGAGCATGGCATCGCCCTGTATCGTTTTGGGATACAACCCATCCAGAGCAATTTCGCTTGCGGTGAGCGCAGCGGTTTCAAACCAGTAGGAAGCCGCGCTCCAGTCAGCTTCCACGTCGAATGTCACAGGCGAGTATTCCTGCGGCGATACTGTGACGGTGTTGCCTGTGAAGTTCGCTTCTACACCCCATCGAGCCATAAGGCTGATGGTCATGTTGATGTAAGGCAGCGACACAATGTTGCCTTCCAGAGTCAGTTTCAGCCCTTTCTCCATGTAAGGAGCTATCATGAGCAACGCCGAGATGTACTGTGAACTTATGTCAGCCGGAAGTGATATTTCGCCGCCGATGAGCCGCCTTCCCGAGATTTTCAAAGGGGGAAATCCTTCATTCCCTACGTACTCTATCGACGCTCCGCACTTGCGCAAGGCATCCACAAGCACCTTTATGGGACGCTGCGTCATGCGTTCGGAACCGGTCAATGTGATTTCTGCACCCTCTTTCTGCGCAAAATAGGCGGTCAGGAAACGCATGGCTGTGCCCGCGGCACCTATGTTTATGACATTATCCTTGCTTTCCAGCGCAGCGGTCATCACGTCAGTGTCATCGCACTTGGCTACTTCCGGAATTGTGCCTTTATTGCCGGTAAGGGCGTTTATTATAAGCACTCTGTTGCTGATGCTTTTCGACAGCGGCAGGTTCAGAGTGGTTTCGTTCAGTTCGTCAGGGGGATATATTTTATAGTTCATAGTTCAAGAACTTGTTATTGGTTTCAGAATATCGAAGTGTTTAGCCATGATTCCCATTCTTCACGGTCACCGTTGAAGGTGTTGAGGTCGACGCACGTGCCGCACGCCTCGGTGTCGCCGCTATGACTGTATTGCCACAAGGTCCATGGGGCATCGTCCCTGTCCATGGGCGGGTTGGAGAATGAGCATATCCATATGGGGTAGTTATTGAACCGGTTTTTGATGAACCGGTGGTAGCCGTCCTTGTTGGTGTAGAACATCACAGTCCATCCGTTCTTTTCGAGAAGTGATATCATGGCTTGCAGACGGTTAATGACTTCGTCGGTGTTCAGATGTGAGGGATTGGTCCATTCTTCGAGGTCAATGGCTATGGGCATGTCGAGAGTCTTGCCTTGGATGCTGTGGAGTAGGTTTATCGCCTGCATCTCGCCGTCGGTATCAAACCGGAAAAAGTGGTAGGCTCCCACCGCCTTGATTCCTGCATTGCGTGCCTGGCGGTAATTGGATTGGAACCGAGAATCCTTGAACGTGGTGCCCTCAGTGGCTTTTATCATCACAAAATCGATGGAGTCCCGTACTAAACGGTCAAAGTCGATGTCGCCGTTATGGGAGGAAATGTCGATGCCTGTGATAGGGAATCGATTTTTGTCAATATCCACCCATGTGGCACCTTTACGTACAAAAAAGTAGTAATAGAAAGGCACCGCACACGCGACTATTACAGCCGCTAATATCATAATGATATATCGACGCTTCATCTTCAAACAAAGTTAAATAAAAAATATCAAATGGAGAAGAAATATTTGCAAGATACTTTTAATAAAATTTAAACCGCAGGCAATTGCTTTATAACCAGAGATTTTGCTGTACTATGGGCTTAAGCTGCGACATGCAAATCAAAGGAAGACGAACTGTGAATCAACTTTTGCATTGATAAAATTGTTAAAGTAATATGTTATAGATTGTAAAAAATCCGTAAATTTGCAATAAAATGAGACAATTTAATAAAATATATGTCTAACTAAAATTTAAAAAATTATGAATATTGACACTATTGGCTACAATGCCGGTCTTTTATGGAATGCCCTTAATGAGGCTGAGGCACTTGGTTTGAAACAGATTAAGAAGATAACCAAGCTGAAAGACAAAGAGCTTTATGCGGCAATAGGATGGTTGGCTCGTGAAGACAAGCTTCTGATTGCTGAAGATGCTGAAAACAAGGACTTGATTATTTCACTCGCAAAATAATTGTGACTCATTCGTGAATTGAACTTTTTCCTTAATATAATAAGGTGGTGCGGCATGATGCCGTACCACCTTTTTTGTTGAAATATACTCAAAAAACAGATATTTAATTTGAAATATTAAAATTAGTTGCTATATTTGCCGATATACTTAAATTTTTAAATAAATATTATCTGATGTTAAAACAATTATTCGTATTGTTGGGGGCATTACTCTTTTCCTCTTCAATAACTTTTG
>DAAL01000243.1 GCA_001701065.1 Bacteroidales bacterium GP4 | reverse complement strand
CCACGGAATTTGCTGATGTGGAAATATTTATTTATCTTTGGAAAAAATATATTGATATGACACGACATAAGGTTGTAGAACTGATAGCCTCAACTCTACATAAAAATGCACCGGAGGCTGTAACCATCCTGTATGGATCGGAAGCACGTGGAGATGCGCGCTCTAACTCTGACATTGACCTTTTGGTGCTGTTGCCTGACTCCCTATCATCCAAAGAATTTTCACGCCGAAAGTTGGAAATATCCGACATGCTTTATGACATCGAGCTTGATACGGAGGTGATGATATCCCCCTTGATTATTCCTCAACGGGTGTGGCATAGCCGGAAAACCCCCTTTACCGTCAACGTCAACAATGAAGGAAGAATCCTATGATTGAACATCTCGACCCATCTTCCCGCTCGGCACTAATTGAATACCGCCTCCAACGTGCCAATGAAACACTTAAGGAAGCTGATTTTAATGAATCAGGCGGCTACTTTAATGCTGCGGTCAATCGGTTGTACTATGCAGCCTATTATGCCGCCTCGGCTTTGATGCTTGCTTATGGATATGATTGTTCTACCCATGCCGGAATTAAAACTATGTTGTCGCTTAATTTCGTGAAACCCGGATTGCTTGACCGGGTGCATGGTCGTACATTCATGTCGCTTCTTGAAAGCCGACATGCCGGCGATTATGAGGATTTTGTATATTGCGATCAAAACCTTTATGATCTTCTTAAACCTAAAACCGTAGATTTTATTAACGCAATCCAAACTCTTATCAAAAACAATTAATCCCCCCGTTCCGTGGATTTCGCTCCGCTCAATCCACGGCTATATACGGATGAATCCTCCGGATTCCGCCCCGCCACGGAATTTGCTGATGTGGAAATATTTGATTAATTTTGTGGCTTAAAGAGATATAGAAATGAAAATAGCACTTATAGGATACGGAAAAATGGGGAAAACCATTGAGCGTATCGCTCGTGAACGCCACCACGACATTGTGAGCATAATCGATGTGGACAACCAGCAGGACTTTGACAGCGAGGCATTTGCCTCTGCCGATGTTGCTATCGAATTCACCACTCCGGCAACCGCTGTAGCCAACTACAGGCGCGCATTCAGCAAGGGTGTGCCTGTGGTGTCGGGAAGCACCGGCTGGACCGCACAGATGCCTGAGATAAAGGACCTTTGCGAAAAGGAAGGCGCAACATTCTTCTGGACTTCTAACTTCTCGCTCGGTGTGAACATATTCTTCCGTCTTAACAAATACCTTGCCAAGATTATGAGCCGCTTTCCGCAATACACACCGGAGATGATGGAGATACACCACATCCACAAGCTCGACCATCCCAGCGGCACCGCCATAACCCTTGCCGAGGGCATAATAGAAAATGACGATGCAATCACTTCATGGACTGAGAATGCCGCCCATGATCCTGACTCGTTGCTCATCAACCACCGCCGTGAAGGGGAGGTGCCGGGCACACACATAATCAGTTGGGACAGTGCGGTGGACACCATCACCATAGAACATAAGGCAAAGAGCCGCGAGGGATTTGCCCTCGGTGCAGTGCTTGCCGCGGAGTGGACGCAGGGACGCAAAGGATTCCTGACGATGGACGAGATGATGAGTGACTTACTTAATGAAAAATAATCGTCCCTATGGCTGAGGAAAAAGATATAAACCGCTCGGAGACATTCGCCGATGATTTCCGTCGCCGCCTCAGTGAGGTGCGCACCACCCGTTGGATTCGATTTGCCCTTGTGGCGTTGATATTTACCTTATGGGTGGCATGGCTCGGAAGCTGGTGGGTGCTCATATTTTTAGTGCTTCTTTTCGACATCTACATCACCGGTTATATTCCGTTGACATGGTGGAAGAAGAGCAAGAACAAGGCGGTGAAGAGCGTGATGAGTTGGGTGGACGCGATAGTCTACGCGCTCATCCTTGTGTACTTCGTGTTCACTTTCATAGGGCAGAACTACCAAATACCCTCCTCCTCGCTGGAAAAGAGCCTGCTTGTGGGCGACTACCTATGGGTGAACAAGGTGGCATACGGTCCGCGTGTGCCCATGACCCCGGTACATTTTCCGCTGGTGCAGAACACTTTGCCCATCATCAACACCAAGAGCTATCTTGAACATCCGCAGTGGGAGTACAAGCGATTGAAAGGTCTCGGCAAGGTGGAGCGCGGTGACATCGTGGTGTTTAACTTCCCTGCCGGTGACACCGTGACCACTAAGGTCACCAATCCCGACTATTATACGCTTGTGGACATGTTTGGACGCTTTGCGGTGCATAACAACAAGGATCAGTTCGGCGATGTCATATATCGTCCTGTGGACCGTCGTGAGAACTATGTGAAGCGTGCCGTGGGGCTTCCGGGTGAACGCCTGAAGATAGAGGACAATGTGATATATATCGACGGCAAACCCATAGCACAGCCTGAGAACGTGCAGTTCAACTATTTCTTCCAGATGCGTAATGAACTGAGCGACAAGGAGTGGGATGAGCTCGGAATCAGTGTCGATGACCGTGGACGGCTTAATGTGACCCCGGAGGATGCCGGAAATGTGAAGCTGAACGGATTTGCGGTAAACGACAACGGGACCATTCCTCCTATCTATGTGTCGCCGCTCACTCCGGCTATGATAGAAAAACTTAAGAGTGACGGCAATTTTATACACATGTTCCGGGTGCCTGCGTCGGAGCAGATGGCTCTGTTCCCAAAAGGGGTGTCGCGCAACTGGACTCGCGCCGACTACGGCGAACTGTGGATTCCGAAAAAGGGCGCGACCATAAAACTCAATGAGGACACTTGGGCTATCTATGAACGCTGCATACGCAACTATGAGGGTCATCATGACGCTTACATCAAGGATGGGGTGGTGTACATTGAAGGTAAGCCTGCCGACACTTACACGTTTGCCATGGACTATTATTTCATGATGGGTGACAACCGTGACAATTCAGCCGATTCACGCTATTGGGGATTTGTGCCGGAGGATCACATTGTGGGTCGTCCGTGGAGGGTTGTCGTGTCGTTTGACAAGGACAAGAGCATCTTCAACGGAGGAATACGCTGGAACCGTATATTTAAATCAGCCAACCCTGACAAGCAGTGAACCACTCGCCACTTGTGATTTATCCTGAACGCACCATCGCATTGCCGCCTCGGTATTGCGGCGATGTGGATTACTATGCGCTCATGGCGAAGTACGGGAGTGCCGTCATCGACTTCTCGATGCCTTACAACCGGCGCGCCAAGGAGTGCCACCGATGTGAGATAGAGGGTGCCAACGGTGTGCAGCGGCTGACTGTGCCCCTTGAGAAAGGTCCGTCGGGGAGCATCGCCGGACTGCGAGTGTCGGACCACGGGGAG
>DAAL01000082.1:282-3505 GCA_001701065.1 Bacteroidales bacterium GP4 | reverse complement strand
AAGTAAAGCCTGTCGAAGCATTAAGGGCGCGCCTGATTCCAATCTCATGGGTGCGTTCCCTCACTGACACGAACATGATGTTGCTTACACCTACTATACCGGTGATGAGCGTCAGCAAGCCTATGACCCACATGGTGATGTTGAGGATGGACATTGCTTTGAGGTTGGTGAGGTAGCTCGTGAACTGGTTCCAGGTATACACGGCTCCTTGGTCATCGGGGTCAAACTTGTTTTGTTTCGACAGCGTGGTGCGGATGGCTTTCTCCACGTTTTCGCCGTCCTCCTCGGTCTTGACGTTCTTGATGCCTACCCTTATCTGGTCGAGCTTGTCGGTGTAGCCGTTGATGGCGCGCGCTGTCGAGAAGGGGATGTAAATGCTGTTGCGCCACTGGTGGTAATACCATCCTATTACGGTGAAGTTAAGTCCGTTGATGCTGACATTGCGTCCCACGACATTGGTTGTGTCGCCGAAAAGAGTCTGCACCGTGTTTCTATCAAGCACCACCACTTTGCGCATCTTATTCATGTCGTTTTCGTTGATGAATCGTCCTTCCGACATTACAAGATGCTGGGAGTTTATCTCGGAGGGGAACACTCCTACATAGGATTTGGACTTGCTGTCGCGCGGAGTGGATAGTGTGACAGAACTGTTGGGACTGAGTTGGGCGGTCACTTCGCTCACATGCGAAGCGTTTTCATGCTCGATTGCCGCAAGGTTCTTGTCCTTCAGGTCGATGAAACGACCTTCCTTCAGCCCTTGGTAGGGCATCGAGGCGAAACCGTTCCATATCTGGATATTGTTGGACGATTGCGCCATACCGCCGTCCTGAAAGGAGGTCATGACACCTTTAGCCATTCCCACAAGGATGATGAGCATGAATATACCCCATGCCACTGAAAATCCGGTGAGAAATGTCCTTAGCTTATTGGTGCAGAGAGTCTGCCATATTTCGTTTACTAAATCTATCATTGCTTTAGCCGGTAATAATACCGTCGGAGATTCTGATTATTCGATTGGTTTGTTGTCCCACATTGGGGTCATGAGTCACAATCACAGTGGTCATGCCTTCTTCATTGAGTTGGCGGAATATCTTCATCACTTCCACCGAAGTTTTGCTGTCGAGTGCTCCTGTGGGCTCGTCGGCGAGGATTATGGAGGGCTTGGTGATGAGTGAACGCGCTATAGCCACACGCTGTTTCTGTCCGCCAGAGAGTTCACTCGGAAGGTGGTGAGCCCACTCCTTAAGCCCCATCTTGTCAAGCTGCTCAAGAGCCATCATGTTCCTCTTTTTACGCGATACTCCCTGATAGAACAGCGGAAGAGCTACATTTTCCTGTGCGTTCTTGTAGTTGATGAGGTTGAATGACTGGAACACGAACCCTATGAGCTTGTTGCGGAGTTCCGCGCCCTTGTTTTCGCTCAGATTTTTAATGAGAGTGCCGTCGAGGATGTATTCGCCGGTGTCGTAATTGTCCAGAATGCCGAGAATGTTCAGCAGCGTGGATTTACCGGAGCCTGACGCTCCCATGATGGAGACAAGCTCCCCTTTTTCGATATCCAGATTAATCCCTTTGAGCACATGCAAAGGCACCGCTCCGGGATAGGTCTTGTTGATATCTTTAAGATGTATCATAGCCATAATTTACTTTCCTTGTTTTAATATTTGACGTAACTTTCCTTAAAAAGGTTGCAACAATACGTTAAAAATTTTTCTCAGAATGCACAAAGGTACTTATTAGGGGTAGATTAATGCTTAAATTTTACGTTAAATATAGTTGATAAATGTTGGGGTTATTGAATATATAGCTATATTTGTAGAAATATAAACAGTTTCTCAAACCCGAAAAATTTTACGAGTATGGATAAATATGGTGCGTCGGTCCACGGGCTGATGGAGTTTTTGGACAGCAGTGTTTGTAATTTCTATGCTGTGGACACGTTGAGAAAGATACTTGACGCTAACGGCTTTGTTCCGCTTGACATGCGTGATTCCTGGTCGTTGCGCTGGGGACAGAAGTATTATGTGACTAAGAATGATTCAGCCTTATTCGCTTTTATTGTGGGCGAGGGACAGCCGTCCGACGGGTTCAGCATTATCTCGGCGCACAGTGATTCGCCGGGATTCCGCATCAAGCCCCATGCCGAGATGATTTCGGACGGTAACATCATCAAGCTTAACACGGAAGTGTACGGCGGTCCTATACTGTATACGTGGTTTGACCGTCCGCTGTCGATAGCCGGCAGGGTTATGTTGAAAAGCTACGATCCGTTGAATCCCACAACCGAGCTTGTGAAGTTTGACCGCCCGCTGCTCACCATTCCTCACCTTGCCATACATTTCAACCGAGCTGTCAATGAGGGCAATCCGCTTTCCAAGCAGAAGGACATGCTTCCGGTGTTAGGAATGATAAAGGACCGCTTGGAGAAGGACAATGTGCTTCTATATATGCTTGCTGACGAGCTTGGAGTGGATGTGGACCACATTCTGTCATGGGATTTGGCTCTTTATGACACTACTCCGGCAACATTGTTGGGCTTGAACGATGAATTTGTGTCGTCGGGAAGACTTGATGACTTGTCGATGGTGCATGCCGCTGTGAATGCGCTTATCACCTGTAAACCGTCGTCGCCCAAGACCCGAGTCATCGCCATTTTCGACAATGAGGAGACCGGCTCCGGGACTAAGCAGGGAGCGGCATCGCCGGTGCTCATGCATTTATGTCGCCGCATAATCTCGCAACTCGGGGGCGAGGAGGAGGACTATTTCCGTGCAATAAGCAATTCATTTATGGTGTCGGCTGACAATGCCCACGGTGTTCATCCCAACTATGTGGAGAAGCAGGATCCTACAAATCATCCTGTGCTTGGCGGAGGTCCGGTAATTAAGATTAACGCCAACTGCAAGTATATGACGGATGCCGATTCGGCGGCGGTGTTCCGCTCCATCTGCGAGGATGCCGAGGTTCCGTGCCAGTATTTTGTGAATCATTCCGATGTCGCCGGCGGCTCCACTCTTGGAAATATACTTACATCGCAGATTGACCTTCGCGGCGTGGACATGGGGGCAGCCTTGTGGGCAATGCACTCTGTGCGGGAAACCCAGTCGGCTGACGACCACCTTTACACCATCAAAGCCTTCACCCGCTTCTTCGACTTGTAAAAAACACCAGGTATTACTGGGGAGAGGTGAGGGCTTGCCAGAGGTTGTCGGCGGGGACGGGG
>DAAL01000082.1:0-267 GCA_001701065.1 Bacteroidales bacterium GP4 | reverse complement strand
GCCGCTCACGGGATGAATGAAGCGGATGTGATGGGACTGCAGGGAGATGCTTCCGTCAGGGTTACTGCGCTTGTCGCCGTACTTCAGGTCGCCTCTTATGGGGCATCCTATTGCCGACAATTGCACTCTTATCTGGTGCTTGCGCCCGGTGAGCAACCGCACTTCCAGCAGATGGTAACGGTCGGTCGATGACAAGTGCTTGTATTTCAGCACTGCTTTCTGCGAACCTTTCTTTTCAGTGAGCGAGGCGTAGGACTTGTTGTTGCG
>DAAL01000143.1:5589-10621 GCA_001701065.1 Bacteroidales bacterium GP4 | reverse complement strand
ATACGATTCCAAAAGAGCAACGATATGTGCATAAATCCTATCGGTTTCCCGGAGATATTGGCGCCGTCGCAGAACAATTCATAAACGAGCGCACAGACGAAAAATGTCTAAGCCTGAATACAGTCCGACAATATAAAAGAGTTCTCAGTAAATTTGCGGTTCTTATGGAGCTAAGACATAGAACGCTACAGGATTTGTCTGAAGCGGACATCATTGCATTCATTAGCTCGACCCACAACAGTGATTTCGACAGGCTTTCCATCCTTAGATTCTTTATGTCTTATTTATACGACAACAAGATTACAATCACAAATTTGAGTCATCCGTTGATTGGAAAATCAAGGAGAAGACCGACAAAATTACCTTCCTACTATGAAGCGCATGAAATAGCCTCCATAGAGAATGCCATATGCAAAAGCGGCAAGAAAGGACTCAGAGACTATGCCATGATACTGTTGGCTTCCAGACTTGGATTGCGAAGCTCGGATATATTAGACCTTAAACTGTCGGATATAGACTGGGATGCGCATATTTTAAGGCTAATGCAGCATAAAACAAGAGTCCCGATAGAACTGCCATTGATTCCAATTGTAGGGAATGCAATAGCATCATATCTGAGATACGGACGACCAAAATCAAACCTTAAAAATGTTTTCCTTTCCTGTAATTTTCCCGTAAGACCTCTTATGGAAGGCACATTCCGTGAAATCGTAGTGGAATATATGCATAAGGCAGGCGTGGGATATGATGGCAAACATCACGGCCCTCATAGTCTTCGCCACAGTCTTGCATCACAGCTGTTGAAAAATGGCGTGGCGATGCCTGTAATTTCAGAAGCCCTTGGACATCAGTCCACAGACACCACTATGTCTTATCTCGCAATTGATAATGACGCATTGCTTCTATGTGCAAACGATGTGGTATTAGTCAAAGAAAGTTTTTACACACAAAAGGACAAGTATTTTTATGGATAGCAATAGAGTTTTCAACAGTGTCCTCGCCGCATACATGAGAGGATATATAGCGGAGAAGGAATCCTTATGTCAGAATACCGAATCGTCTTATTGGTGCCTGCATGAATTTGACAAGTATCTGATTGAGATTGGACATACCAGTCCCAGCATATCCAAGCGTACATATGATGGATGGCTTGAATGGGCATCCATAAATCGAAAAAGATCTACGATACACTGCAAGGTTCTAATCCTCACATCGTTTATGAAATATATGTGCTCAATGGGAAATGATTGTTATGTCCCTCCACCTCATAAAAGCCATGCATCAGATTTTGTACCGTATATATTTTCCGATGAAGAAATAGGACGTATATTTGAAGCCAGTGACAATATGGCTCTTGCATATTACTCCGGGCACAATACTGTGCTGTTCTCAATGCCTGTTTTAATCCGTTTCTTATATAGCACTGGTGTAAGAATATCCGAGGCTCTTTCTATAAAAAACAAAGATGTAGATTTCGACAAGAGACAGATTTTAATTGCTGGTCTCAAAAATAAAATGCAACGTCTGGCACCAATCAACCAATCCCTTGAAAAAGTGCTTAAACAATATCTACAATATAGAAACATGTTACCTGTCCCCGGGATTGATGCGCCGGAGGGCTTTATGTTTGTTTCCGGATTAGGACGGCAAATCAAAAGGAATACAGTTTCTGTATGGTTCAAAAAAATAATATTGGCAGCAGACATACCCTATAATGGTCAACAAGAGGGACCGAGAATCCATGATTTGCGTCATACAGCCTGCGTTCATGCGATGGTTCGCCTGGTGTCAAAGGGCTACGATATATATTGCGNNAAGCACTTTTTCAAGGGATTGGTTGTGCGCTCTTCCGATGCTCGCGAGATATATGGGACATAAGAATCCAGCAAGCACCGAGTCTTATGTAAGATTGACTCAAAGTATGTATCCGGATGTCTTGTTGGCGATTCATTAGTTCAAACTCCCCATCATAAATCTCTTAATTCCAAGGATATGATACAAAAAGATAATTATTTTGACTTTGCAACATGTCTGGAAAAGTTCTTTTCCGACTATCTGATAAAGGAGCGTGGTGCAAGCAACCATACTATACGCTCCTACCGTGATACGTTTGTATTGCTGATTGATTACTTGTCAAAAGAGAAAAATATAAAACCGTACAACATATCCTTCAGTCATATTGGGAAAGAATGTATCTTGGAATTTCTTGACTGGTTGGAGTGTAAGCGGGGTTGCACAACGGGGACAAGGAATCAGAGATGTGCGGCGTTACGCTCGTTTTTTCGATATATGATGTATCTCGACCCCACACATATGTCCCAATGGAAAAATATATGTGAAATTAGATTGAAGAGATATGAGAAAGGCTCGTTGGCTTATTTGTCAGTGGAGGCATTGAAATGTCTTTTGGATTATGTTCCGGTAGATACCCGAAAAGGGAGAAGGGACATGGTCGTGCTTACGTTAATGTACCAAACAGGGGCGCGTGTTCAAGAAATAATTGACATGACTCCCTCGTCAATTAGGCTGTCAAAACCATTCACGGTTGAACTTCTCGGTAAAGGTTCAAAAAAACGAATAGTTCCAATTGATGAGAACTCGATAGAATTGGTGAATTGCTATATCAAAGAGAATAATCTTGATGATTGTTCCAAACGTGTTTTCCCCCTATTTTTTAATTACTGGGGAGAGCGGCTATCAGCAGCCGGAGTGTCGTATATTCTTGAAAAATATTATCTTATGGCGAAGAAAGAACATGAGGATTTGTTCCCGGACAAGATTAGCCCGCATGTGTTGCGCCATTCAAAAGCGATGCATTTACTACAATCCGGTGTCAATTTGGTGTATATAAGGGATATCCTTGGTCATGCGTCTATTAAAACTACTGAAATATATGCAAGGGCAGATTCAAAATATAAACGAGAGGCATTAGAAAAAGCCTACATTGATGTAAGTGGTGTCCCTACGGAATGTGAATGGGAAAAAGATGATAAACTCAAACAGTTCCTCAAAGGTTTGGCTTAGATTATAATCACAAGTGTTTATATAAAAGTATATTGAATTACAACCACTTATATTGTGCAAATAGGTTAAGTATTGATTATATAACTCTTTAGATAAAGCCATCCATTAATCAAAAGCTTTTGATTAATGGCTGACACAAAGGAAAGCCACCGACCCCGAAAAGACCTTTAACTACCGAATACTGATTGTAAAATTCTAAAGCCGCTGATTGCAGCATCATGGTGTCTTGACATGACATTTACTATGTCGTAATATAAAGAAGGTTGACGATTTCAATAATGAGGACGTCAACCTTTTATTTCGCCAAATTTTTGGCCGCCCAAAGGCGGCGACAGTATGGAATTAATTATTATTAACAAAACGGTGCGGGATTTTTGCCGAGGTGCTGGACTAACTTTAGCGCCATGTTTATTTCCAATGCTTATGCCAGCTTTCCAACTATATCTGATTGACACGACAACGGTGCTTCCGTTGCAGTATGCCGACGCAGGAATAAGAGCAGGATTTCCCAGCCCGGCACAGGATTACATTTCGGAGTCGATAGACTTGAATAAAGAGCTTATCGAACATCCGGCGTCAACCTTCTATGCGAAAGTCGTGGGAGATTCCATGTCCGGTGAAGGGATTACCGAGGGGGATATACTAGTGATAGACAAGTCCATTGAGCCGGAGCACGGCGATCTTGCCGTATGTTGTCTTGACGGTGAGTTCACCCTGAAAAGGCTCAATTTTATGTCAGGCAACCGTATTTACCTAATGCCGTCTAACCGTAAATATAAGCCTATCGAAGTGACAAAAGACAGCCGTTTCATGGTGTGGGGAGTTGTGATTTACACGATAAAAGCAAACCGGCGCAGAAAATTCGGGACGGAACTATGGTAGGACTTATCGACTGTGACAATTTTTTCTGCTCCTGTGAACGTGTGTTCCGCCCCGACCTTGCAGAAAAACCGATAGTTGTATTGAGCAACAACGACGGATGTGTCGTGGCACGATCCAAGGAGGTAAAGGCGATGGGCATAAGGGATTGTATGCCGTATTATCAGTTATTGGAACAATATCCCAATTCCGGTATAGTTGCTTTTTCCTCCAATTATGCCCTGTATGGGGATATGTCGGCAAGGATAATGACAATTCTGCGGGAATCGGTGCCGGAGGTCATGCAGTATTCAATCGACGAAGCCTTTCTTGACCTGCGGGGTATGGAGCACATGGATTTGAAAAAATGGGGAGAGGAACTATGCGGAAAAGTATTTAAATGTACCGGGATGCCCGTGAGTCTCGGCATCGCACCGACAAAGACCCTCGCGAAAATGGCGAGCAGATTCGCGAAGAAATATCCCGCTTACAACAAATGCTGTGTCATTGGCAATGATGAACAGCTTGAGAAGGCGTTGAAGCTATTTCCGGTCGGCGATGTATGGGGTATCGGCAGACGGATTACACGTACCCTTGAATATTTCGGCATACAGACCGCATACGATTTCACACGGAGGTCCAAAAGCTGGGTGCGGTCAAAGTTCCATGTGACGGGTGAACGGACTTGGACAGAATTGCGGGGTGAAAGTGTAATTGATGTGGATGGACTGGATGGCGTGGAGAAGAAAACAATAGTAACGAGCCGGAGTTTCCCCGGAATGTTGACAGATATTGCCGATGTACGTAGCCACGTGGCTAATTATGCGGCACGGTGTGCACTGAAACTGCGAAAACAGAACTCGGTATGCTCCCTTGTGACCGTGTTCATACAGTCAAACCATTTCCGCGAGGACTTGGAACAATATGACAATAGCGCGTCTTATTCCTTTATGACTGCGACCAACACGACGAACGAGATTGTGTCCGCGGCTATCCGAATACTGGACACTATTTTTCACGATGGCATCCACTATAAGCGTGCCGGAATTATGGTCTCAGGAATATCCTCCGCAAATGCGGTACAACCGGATTTATTCTCTTTCAATCCTGAAAAGAGGAAAAAATATCAGGATATTTCAGTGGCTGTCGA
>DAAL01000143.1:1693-5584 GCA_001701065.1 Bacteroidales bacterium GP4 | reverse complement strand
CTCGCGGAAATGGTTTGACTGTATGCTGACACGGTTGTACTCGGCTCACAGCAGTATAGAGAAAAAGCGGAGGACGGCAAAAGCATCAAGTTTGTGAACGCCATCCGCCGGGCAATGAAATCACCGGACTATTCCACACGCCTCGGCGCTTTTACTGTCGGGTGAACACAATACCAATAAATTAAGGGAGCCGACTTTAAAGTCGGCTCCCTTAATTTATTGATTGACAATCAGGTGCTGAGCTATGTTCAAATCTCACATATTAAAGTTGGTAGGACTCCATTCTTTTTCCCGAAACGAAGTGAACAGGAACCGTCCTGAAGTTGATGCGCTATCCAGATTTCATCTACAATAGGAGTGAAGAGGAGCGCTTGTCCTAAGAATCTAATCATATCATTATACGTAAACGGATTTTTACCAATGAAATGATAGGAATGTCCACTGTTTAATATATAGCCTTGTTGCCCGATTATTCGGCAGATTGTTTTGACAATATCTGTATTGATTGCGCTTACAGGAATATGAAAGTCAAGCATCGGAATATGGTAAACCATGCCATCCTTGACCGTAATGTGTGAGTTGATGGATTTTCTGTCTCCTTCAACTGAGATTGTTCTTAGGCATTCTATTCTCTCTACTGGAATATCCGCTATGAACTTAACTTGGTTATGTCTGAAAGAGGCTTTCAGGCATTTCTCGGACCATTTAGGGTTATCTACGTTGCTGAGCATTATCCCGTTCCAAAAAGGGATGGAATAATCTGCTTTCATCTGAAGGGCATTGTTATATACCGCTTCTTCTTTTTCAGTCCAGACCGGCTTCAGATCCGTTTTCGTATCTTTCTGGGCTGCATGACTCACAACTCGAATCGTTGATATGTTTTTATTGAAGGAAATTATTTCCGCTATAATATCTATGGTCGTTTTCATTTTAGATAAGTATCGTTAGGACGTAGTGCTTGATCCACAGCTCTGAACAGATTGATTTTTTCTTGAGTCGCTCCTCGGTTTTTGCGTTCGGAAAGATAGAGGTCGTTAATGCCATACAAGTGCAACTGGCTTGGAATACTGTCGCATCCAGTTACAATGAGGCAGGTTATGTCTGCTTCTTGTGCATGGTGAGCCTTTAGGCATCTTGCATTTCCCTTAATGACCACCATGCCATTTTCTCCTTGGTCCTCGACTACTATGGGAGTCATCAACGATTTCTTGCCGTCGCCCATAATAAGCATGGCTGGTGAATACATCGGGGTTACATTTGCTTTATGATATAGCTTCTGTATATGTCTAAGTTCTTTATATTTGAGGCTCCGCACAGTATCTTTTAGGAACCGGAGGTCTTTAAGGGCGCATCTTTTAATCTCAAAGCTGGCATTTTTATATTCGTCAATGCTTTTAAGTCTTTCGTATAGCTCTTCCGGTTCAGTCTTGTCCAGTATGATTTCTTTGGGATTTATATCGGTTGAGGTAATTCCCAAATGCTCTTTGATAACTTTTATAAAGTTACTGTCAAGTTTATCATTGTAGACTTTCGCTTTGATTTTATCTGTATCTGAGTCATCTTTGCTCAAATCATCCTCAAAAAGGATACATTTTAAATCATCACTTTTCCTAAAAAAGAATCCTTTGATAAGTTTATCCGCCTCAACAGGATATATTTCACAGCCGAGGCTTTCGATAAGACGTTTTTTTGCCATTTGCTCTTTATCATCATCTCTCACATCTTTGTCATGGTATACTCTGATTGTGGTCTTTTGGTTTATCCATGACACTAATGTGGGAAATAAAGACCACACCCAGTCAAAATTGGAGTCCGAAACAATAATTGAGTCATGTCTTTCGTATGACCAAAATGCAACTTGGTTAAACACCTCTTCTTTATATTCTAGGGTCTTTCGTGGAGTGACGGCATACTTTCTATCCTTATCCTTTTTTAATTTGTCATCCATTTTCTGGATAAATCGTTTCATCTGTGTTTCACCTGCTTTCAATAGGGAATTCAGAGTTTTTTCATCCAGTGAAGAAAAGTCAGTCGCTGAAATTTCACCCACATCTATTGATATTTCATTAGTCCAATGATCACCGAATGTATCTTCTTCAACTTTTGGTTGCCGATGCTGCAATTCATCCGCACCATAAATGACGGTGTTAATCAAGGCACTTGTATAGTTCAGGAGATTATTAATCTCTTTTCCCTTTGATTCGAGCTTGAATGAGAGAATCTGAAAATAATTTGGCTTTTTATCAAAAGCGAAATCCGGCCGATTAGTCAACAATCCTCCGTCAACGAAAATATGGTTCCCGTTTTGATTGTCGATAACAGGTGAAAAATAAAAAGGGATACTGCATGAGGCGGCGACAGCCTTGGCGACAGGATAATCCGGCGTTTCTTTACTCCACACGTGGTATTTATGGTCGGAAATGTCGCTGGCAAAGACATAGAGTGGTAATTTTAACTGTGCAAATGTAATTTCATCATTTCCCGTAATTTCTTTAAGCCATTTTTCCATTGTGGAAATAAGAGAGCCCGAATCATAAACTCCGTATTTATTCCATAAAGACCTCAGAGACCTTTTGGGGCATCTGATTACCGGATCAGAAAGTATTTTATTAAATTTTTTATTCTCTTTAGATTGGAAGAAGTCCCGAAACTTCATTAAAAATTTGGTTATGCGTATAAATAAGAGTGGTAGGCAATGGGCGTGTCTCGTTTCTTCAATTGGAACCGGTATTTTCTGGAGATCCCCACTTCTCACAATCTTTTCAAGTTGCTCAGGAGTGGCCCCGGCAGCTATCAAAGCCGCAAAAATCGAACCTGCCGAAGTTCCAGCCACTTCAGAAAATCCAATGCCGACATTTTGGGCAGCTTTAAATGCCCCGACATAAGCGACGGCTTTACATCCACCACCTTGAAATACGCCAAGGCAATTAGCCAATAAAGTCTTGCATTCTATGGCATTGTCTTTTCCCATGCTAATATATTTCTACAAGTTTGACCGATATGCATTCAAAAACTTTCAGGTATTAATAAATCCTTTATAATAAATGTGGCGATGAACAGATGAAGTTTTTGAATTGAATTGTATTGGATAAATACTTTGCTCATCGCCACACAAATATGTTATCTAACTTGAATACTATACCGTCAGTGCGTTAATGAACAAACTCAAATTGGAGAATATGAGTGATGTCAGAATTCGGCGCGCATGGGATTGTGAAGGAAGTCCTCGTAGGCGAGGCGGATACCTTCAGGAAGCTCCGTGCGGTAGGTCCAGCCGAGCCGGGTGGCTTTGGACACGTCAAGGAGCTTGCGCGGAGTGCCGTTGGGTTTGGCCTTGTCCCACACTATGCGTCCCTTGTAGCCCACTGTCTTTGCCACAAGCTCGGAAAGTTCCTTGATGGTAAGCTCCTTGCCGGTGCCGGCATTGACGGTCTCGTTGCCGGAGTAGTTGTTCATCAGGAACACGCACAGATTGGCGAGGTCGTCGACATACAGGAACTCGCGCAGCGGACTTCCGTCGCCCCAGCACACCACTTCCTCAACCCCGGCTTCCTTTGCCTCGTGGAATCGGCGTATCAACGCCGGAAGCACATGGCTGTGAGTGGGATGGTAGTTGTCGTTAGGCCCATAGAGATTGGTGGGCATCACCGATATGTAGTCGGTCCCGTACTGTCGGTTGAGGTATTCGCAGTATTTCAGCCCGGAGATTTTTGCAAGGGCATAAGCCTCGTTGGTGGTCTCAAGCGAGGATGTTAGCAAGCATCTCTCCGGCATAGGCTGAGGTGCCATGCGTGGATATATGCAAGACGAGCCGAGAAACTCCAGCTTGCGACAGCCATTGCGCCACGCGGCATTTATGACGTTCATCTCAAGCATCATGTTGTCGTACAT
>DAAL01000143.1:1148-1650 GCA_001701065.1 Bacteroidales bacterium GP4 | reverse complement strand
CGCTGCGAGGAACACGTATTCCGGTCGTTCCTCGGCGAAGAAGTCGTTGACCGCCTGTTGGTTGATGAGGTCAAGCTCGGCGTGTGTGCGTGTGACGATATTGGTGTATCCCTGACACTGAAGTTCACGTACAATTGCGGAGCCGACCATTCCACGGTGCCCCGCAACATATATCTTTGAGTCCTTTTCCATCATTTCACTATTCCTTTTTCAAGGTATTCGGCAAGGTTGGTGCGCACCTGTTCGCCGNNGCCGGCGCGTTCCACCGCCACTTTAGCCATGTCGGCATCCACCATCAGGTTGACAAGCTGCTCGAAGGAGGTCTTCCTCGATGGGTCCCAGCCGAGTTTCTGCTTCGCCTTCGTGGGGTCGCCCCACAGGTTGACCACATCGGTAGGACGGTAAAAGTCGGGCGATACCTCTATCACGCCCTTTCCGGTATTCACGTCTATGCCTTTTTCGTTCTCTCCCTCGCCCTCGAAGCGCAGCTCGATTCCTGCAC
>DAAL01000143.1:927-1047 GCA_001701065.1 Bacteroidales bacterium GP4 | reverse complement strand
TCCACATAGTCCTTGGCGTAGCCCCAGTCACGGAGCGAAGAGAGGTTTCCGAGATACAGCTTCTCCTGCTTGCCCTGCGCTATGCGGGCGGCGGCGAGGGTGATCTTGCGTGTCACGAAT
>DAAL01000143.1:701-838 GCA_001701065.1 Bacteroidales bacterium GP4 | reverse complement strand
GAGTTTTGCCACAGCGTAGGGGCTATAGGGATGGAACGGCGTGTTCTCGTTCTGCGGTACTTCTTCGACCTTGCCGTATAGTTCCGAGGTCGAAGCCTGATAGATACGGCAAGTGTCGGTCAGTCCGCACAGGCGCA
>DAAL01000143.1:407-657 GCA_001701065.1 Bacteroidales bacterium GP4 | reverse complement strand
TCGGGCGAGTCAAACGACACCTGCACATGGCTCTGGGCTGCAAGATTGTATATCTCATCGGGACGCACCTTCGCCACCACCTGCATTATCGACATCGAGTCGCCGAGGTCGGCATAGTGCAGATGGAAATGCGGCTGACCCTCCAAGTGGGCGATTCGCTCACGGTAATCTACCGACGAGCGGCGTATGGTGCCGTGCACATCATAACCTTTCTCCAATAAAAATTCGGCAAGAAACGAGCCGTCCTGAC
>DAAL01000143.1:0-401 GCA_001701065.1 Bacteroidales bacterium GP4 | reverse complement strand
AATCAATGCTTTCTTCATATATAGCTAAATTTAATTATTATTCACTCTTAAATGTTATGTCGTCGGTGCGGGGATGGACAAACTCGAATTCGAGGGTACGGGCAAGTCCTTCGTCAAGGGTATATGGCGGTTTGAAGNNAGCCGCATTTCCATCTGCACTATGGGCGGTTTGAAGCCTGAGGTATGGGCTTTCTTTGCGTCGAATTCCGTGGTGGCGCAGAACTTCTTGACACGCACCGAGGAGACGGTGAGTTTCTTGCCGGTTATTTTGGCAAGCAGATCGAAGCAATAGCCGCCTGTCATGCCGAGCCAGTAGGGATAATGTGTAGCAGGGATGTGCTTATTGAGCACTTTGCTTACATGTGCGACCAACTGGTTCATGTTGTTGTCGGGCTTGTCGA
>DAAL01000233.1:551-11271 GCA_001701065.1 Bacteroidales bacterium GP4 | reverse complement strand
TTCACTACAGCAACGTTAATCTTTGTTAGCCAACTACTCAATCGTCTGTCATCCACCAGATTACACGCCACAAATTTTGCCGCACTTTTCTTACTATCTACGCACCCCCTCCCAAAATTCTCACTTCAACCCCGCACTTCCTTCCATTTTATAAAATAAATGCGTAACTTCGTAAGCACAATATTCTACCCTATGACGACAAAACTTATAAAAATATCAACCCTATTCGTAGTTCTCATCGTCGGAACACTTAACGCCTTCGCCATAAATCCGGCTCAAGTGCAATTCAACAATGAAAAATCCGACACAACAAAAATAACCGAACTACTAATCGAAGCCTCCAACCAAGACCTCTCCACCGGCGATAGAATTGCCTTTATCGCCAAAAAATTCATCAACACGCCCTATGCCGCCGGCTTGCTGGAAGGAGAGCCCGAACTTTTAAGGGTAAACATCAACCAATTCGACTGCACGACATTCGTTGAGACAGTCATAGCCCTCGCAAAAACCATTGAAGAACATCGGACATCGTGGCAAGATTTTCTCTACAATCTCGAACAGATTCGTTATCGCAACGGCACACTCAACGGCTACGGCTCACGGCTACACTATATGTCCGACTGGATTGTCAACAACTCGCATCGCGGCATCCTCAAGGACTTCACCGACCGCATTGCACCGGCATCCTACGCAGTAAAATCGCTCTGCTTCATGACGGAAAACCGCGCCAAATATCCTGCTCTCGAAAACGAAACCAACTTTGAAGCAATAAAAAATGTGGAAATCGGCTTCAGAAATCACAAAATCCCCTACATCAAAGCAATAAACATCAAAGATGCACAACTGAAAACCGGCGACATCATCGGCATAACAACATCGATTAAAAACCTCGACGTTACACACATGGGGATAGTAGTCATGGACAACGGAGTCCCTCATCTTCTCCACGCCTCATCGTCGGCCGGGAAAGTAATCCTTGACCCCCTCCCTCTCGCCGACTACATTCGGCGCATCAAATCAGCAACCGGAATCCGCGTGATTCGCCTCATTGACTGACAAACATCCTTCACCCACCCCACTAAAAAAGCGGGTCGAACTCCAACCGGAATCCGACCCACATATTTTTATATCTCAAAAGTCAATTAAGCCTGAGGCATTTTGGTCTTTTTGCCATAGCCATATTCAGCAGCCGAGCCAAGTTCCTCCTGGATGCGGAGAAGCTGGTTGTATTTAGCCATACGGTCGGAACGGCTTGCAGATCCGGTCTTAATCTGACCGGCATTTGTAGCAACAGCAATGTCAGCGATAGTAGCGTCCTCAGTCTCTCCTGAACGGTGTGAAATAACTGCGGTGTAGCCATTACGCTGTGCCAATTCAACGGCGCGAAGTGTTTCTGTGAGAGAACCAATCTGGTTAACCTTTACAAGAATAGAGTTTGCGCAGCCAAGTTCAATGCCTTTCTTCAAATATTTCACATTGGTTACGAACAAGTCGTCACCTACAAGCTGGCAACGGTTGCCGATAAGGTCGGTAAGAATCTTCCAACCTTCCCAGTCGTTCTGGTCCATACCGTCCTCGATAGAGTCGATAGGATATTTTTCAACAAGAGTCTTGAGGTATTCAGCCTGCTGAGCCGAAGTGTACTTGGGAGCGTCAGCGCCTTGCTTCCAAGTGTAGTCATAAAGACCGTCCTTGTAGAATTCAGAAGAAGCGCAGTCAAGACCGATGGTAACGTCCTTACCGGGAACATAGCCGGCAAGCTCGATAGCCTTGATGATAACGTTAAGAGCGTCCTCAGTACCGTCAAGAGCGGGAGCGAAACCACCTTCGTCACCTACAGCAGTAGAAAGACCGCGGTCATGGAGAACTTTCTTAAGGTTGTGGAACACTTCAGTACCCATGCGGATACCTTCCTTGAAGCAGCATGCGCCGATGGGGCGAATCATGAATTCCTGGAAGCAGATGGGAGCGTCAGAGTGAGCACCGCCGTTGATGATGTTCATCATAGGAACGGGCAACACGTAGGAATTGCAGCCACCGATATATTTGTAAAGGGGAAGATCAAGATAGTCAGCAGCAGCTTTAGCTACGGCAAGAGAAACGCCAAGGATGGCATTGGCACCGAGGTTAGACTTAGTGTCAGTACCGTCAAGAGCAAGCATAGCCTCGTCGATAGCGATCTGGTCAAGAGCTGACATTCCTTTCAACGCATTAGCGATAGGACCGTTCACGTTAGCCACAGCCTTCTGAACACCCTTACCCATGTAACGTTTTTTGTCGCCGTCACGGAGTTCAAGAGCTTCATTTTCGCCGGTAGAAGCACCGGAAGGAACAGAAGCGCGACCAAATGCACCTGATTCCAAAACTACGTCAACCTCCACAGTGGGATTTCCACGAGAGTCAAGGACTTCACGTCCAATGATTTTTTCTATTTTCATAATGTTAAAAATAAAATGTATTTATTTAAGTATCTGGTTATTCTTTATGGCGCAAAGATACGAAAATTTTCTGGGATGAAGGGTGGAGAATGTTTAAATTTTCATATCTAAATTTAAATAATGGGTATAATGCCATGAAAGTGATGTGCAATAAACAGGAAAACGTTGACACACGCGGGTGCGCCAACGTTTTCCATATAAAATGAGGATATTTACTCTTATTCAGCTGCAGGAGCCTCGGCAGCGGGTTCTGCTGCGGGAGCTTCAGTTGCAGGAGCCTGAGCTGCGGGAGCTTCGGCTGTAGCCTTAGCACCTGCACGGCGAGAACGGCGAGTGCGAGTGGTGCGTTTTGCAGCCTTGTCCTTCATCATGTTCTCATCGTAGTCAACGAGTTCAATGAAGCAAGTTTTAGCGTTATCGCCAAGACGGTTTCCGGTCTTGATAATACGGGTGTAGCCACCTGGACGGTCAGCAATCTTCTGAGCTATTTCACGGAACAATTCAGTGACAGCTTCCTTGCTTTGGAGATAGCTGAAAACAAGACGGCGATTGGGTGTATTGTCTTCCTTAGCTCGGTTGATGAGGGGTTCAGCATACATGCGGAGCGCTTTAGCCTTAGCCAAAGTGGTAAAGATGCGCTTGTGCATGATGAGCGAAACAGTCATGTTGGCGAGCAATGCGTCGCGGTGAGCTTTTTTGCGACCAAGATGGTTGAATGATTTATTGTGTCTCATCGTTTATTACTCTTTATCTAATTTGTACTTTGAAATATCCATTCCGAACGAAAGGTTAAGATTCGCCAGAAGCTCATCAAGCTCGGTGAGCGATTTCTTACCGAAGTTACGGAACTTCAAGAGGTCGGTTTTGTTGTAAACTACAAGTTCGCCAAGGGTTTCAACTTCAGCGCTCTTCAAGCAGTTGAGAGCACGGACTGAGAGGTCCATGTCGACAAGCTTAGACTTGAGCAGCTGACGCATGCGAAGCACTTCTTCATCAAACTCTTCGTTGCTGTCGACCTCAGTGGTTTCAAGAGTGATTTTTTCATCGGAGAACAGCATGAAGTGGTAGATGAGGATTTTAGCGGCTTCTTTAAGAGCGTCCTTGGGAAGGATTGAACCGTTGGTGGTAATTTCAATAATCAGTTTTTCGTAGTCGGTCTTTTGGTCAACGCGGAAGTTCTCGACAGTGTATTTTACATTCTTTATGGGAGTGTAGATAGAGTCGATAGCGATCACGTCGATAGCATCGTTAGGGTTGCTATTTTCCTCTGCGGGCACCCAGCCACGACCTTTGTTGATAGTAATGTCGAGCTGGAAGCTTGCGCTCGGATCCAAATGACAAATGACTTCGTCAGGATTGAGGACCTCGAATCCAGTAAGGACTTTGCCAATGTCACCAGCCTTGAACACCTCTTGCCCCGACACAGTAATGGTGGCATTCTCAGCTTGAGTGCCGTCCACAATCTGCTTGAGGTCAACCTTTTTCAAGTTTAGGATAATGTTGGTCACATCTTCTTTAACTCCTGGGATAGTGTCAAACTCATGGTTAACGCCATCAATACGGATTGAGGAGATAGCATAACCTTCAAGAGAAGAAAGGAGAATGCGACGGAGCGCATTACCCACAGTTATGCCATATCCAGGCTCCAGAGGCTTGAACTCGAACTTACCGAAGGAATTGTTTGATTCCAACATTACCACCTTGTCAGGTTTTTGAAATGCTAATATAGCCATGGATCTACGTTTTAAAAAGATTATTTAGAATACAACTCGACGATTAACTGTTCCTTAATGTTTTCAGGGATGTCTTCGCGAGCGGGAACATGAAGGAATTTACCTGCCTTAGCAGCTTCATCCCATTCTATCCATGGATATTTGCTGTGGTTGAAGCCAGCGAGAGCATCGGCAATCACTTCAAGAGACTTAGAACGTTCACGCACACCAACGATGTCGCCGGGTTCTACGTGGTAGGAAGGGATGTTTACAACGCCGCCGTTGACAGTGATGTGACGGTGAAGCACGAGCTGACGTGCAGCAGCACGAGTGGGTGCGATACCGAGACGGTAAACGACATTGTCAAGACGAGACTCAAGGAGCTGAAGGAGCACTTCACCCTTGATACCCTTGGTGCGGGAAGCTTTTTCAAACAAGTTACGGAATTGTTTTTCGAGCACTCCGTAAGTGTATTTAGCTTTTTGTTTTTCGCGGAGCTGAACGCCGTACTCAGAAGTTTTACGACGCTTGTTTACGCCATGTTGTCCCGGAGGATAATTTTTGTGAGCGAGAACTTTGTCAGCACCGAAGATAGGTTCGCCGAATTTGCGAGCTATCCTTGTTTTTGGTCCAGTATATCTTGCCATAATAAGTTTCAGAATTTAGTGAAAGGCTTCATGTTCAAACCCTCATTTTAGTGCAGCCGCGACCACAGAGAGGTGATAAAATTGTGGTCTATTCACATTCAATGCGTTATTGAACAATGTTACTTTCTTAAAAAATGAATTAAATCCAAATAGTGATATTAAACGCGACGACGTTTAGGAGGACGACAACCATTGTGGGGAAGCGGAGTAACGTCGATGATTTCGGTAACCTCTATTCCGGCACCATGGATGGTACGGATAGCAGATTCACGACCGTTACCGGGACCTTTCACATAGGCTTTAACCTTACGGAGTCCAAGATCGTATGCCACTTTGGCGCAATCCTGGGCAGCCATCTGAGCTGCGTAAGGAGTGTTCTTTTTTGAGCCACGGAAGCCCATTTTACCAGCGCTTGACCAAGAGATCACTTGACCTTCAGAGTTGGCTAAGCACACGATAATGTTGTTGAAAGATGAGTGAACATGAAGTTGACCGTTAGCGTCAACTTTGACATTTCTCTTCTTTGCTGCGACTGTCTTTTTTGCCATATTAATTTATTATTTTGTAGCTTTCTTCTTGTTAGCAACTGTTTTCTTACGACCTTTACGTGTGCGGGCATTGTTTTTAGTGCTCTGACCACGTACTGGCAAACCGATACGGTGACGAATACCGCGGTAGCAACCGATATCCATCAGACGCTTGATGTTAAGTTGGATTTCGCTGCGAAGATCACCTTCCACTTTATAGTTTGCGCTGATTTCTTCGCGGACAGCGGCTGCCTGGCTGTCGGTCCAGTCTTTAACTTTGATGTTTTTGTCAACTCCGGCTTTCTCAAGGATAGAGTTAGCGGCGCTACGGCCGATGCCGAATATATAAGTCAAGGCGATTTCACCTCTTTTGTTTTGGGGGAGGTCCACTCCCACGATTCTTACTGCCATAATGTTTGACTAATTTTTCTGCAAAAATAACAAAAATTATCCTTGACGTTGTTTATACTTTGGATTTTTCTTATTAATCACGTACAGGCGACCTTTACGACGCACGATTTTACTGTCGGGGGTGCGCTTTTTAATTGAAGCTCTTACTTTCATATCTTATATAATTTTTTATTTGTATCTAAATGCTATTCTGCCTTTGGACAAGTCATAGGGGGACATCTCCACTCTCACTTTGTCGCCGGGGAGGATGCGGATGTAGTGCATGCGCATTTTGCCGGAAATGTGGGCAGTGATTTCATGTCCGTTTTCGAGTTCTACGCGGAACATAGCGTTGCTTAAAGCTTCAACGATAGTTCCATCTTGTTCTATTGCAGCTTGTTTTGCCATATTGTAAGTTTAAATTGCTCTATCTTGTAATACTTGGTTAATATAATCAAATGTGGTCAAAATCTCGGCTTTTCCGTCGACAACCGCCACAGTGTGCTCGTAGTGAGCGGATGGCTGGCGGTCACGGGTGCGGCAAGTCCAGCCGTCCTTTTCAATCACGATGTTGCGCTTACCGAGGTTCACCATCGGCTCGATGGCAATGCACATACCGTTTTTGATAAGTGCTCCGGTGCCTTTTCTTCCGAAGTTAGGCACTTCAGGGTCCTCATGCATGGATTTTCCAATACCATGTCCACACATTTCCCGTACGATGGAATAGCCGTGTCGTTCGCAGAATGTCTGGATGGTGTTGGCTATGTCGCCAATGCGGTTACCGGCTTTGCACACTTCTATACCTTTATATAATGACTCTTTCGTCACTTTCAGAAGCTGCATCACCTCGGGTGCCACCTCCCCTACTGGGAATGTGTAGCACTGATCGCCGTTATAGCCGTTGAGATCCACCACGCAGTCAAGCCCTACAATGTCACCTTCGCGCAGAGTGTAATTGGAGGGGAAGCCGTGAACAACGATTTCATTTACTTCAACACATAGAGTGCCGGGAAAGCCTCCGTAACCTAAACAAGCCGGACGGCCCCCGTTGTCCTGGATGAACTCACGGGCTACAGTGTCGAGCTTTAAGGTAGTAACTCCGGGAGCCACCCACTTGGCAACTTCGCCAAGGGTGCGGCTCACGAGGTCGGATGCTTTACGCACTAATTCTATTTCTTCTGTTGTCTTTAGATAAATCATCGTTCCTTTTATGACCTTGATTTATTAATAAGCACTACCAGTTGTGCGTCCTTTAATCTTACCATCTTTCATAAGACCATCATAGTGGTGCATCATCAGGTGGGATTCAACCTGCTGGAGGGTATCCAACACTACACCCACGAGAATCAACAATGATGTTCCTCCGAAGAATTGTGCAAAGTTCTGACTTACTCCGAACAGACGGGCGAAAGCAGGCATAACAGCCACGATGCCCAAGAACAGAGAACCGGGAAGAGTGATTCTTGACATGATGGAGTCAAGATATTCTACAGTCTTTTTACCCGGCTTCACGCCCGGAATAAATCCATTGTTGCGTTTAAGCTGTTCAGCCATCTCGCTGGGACGTACAGTCACAGCGGTGTAGAAGTAGGTAAACGCTACAATCAAGATAAAATAAGTAATGTTATAAGCGAGTCCGTTTATGTTGGAGAACTTAACGAAGATGCTATCCTCCTGAGCGCCGAATCCAGCCAAAGTGATGGGGACGAACATAAGCGCCTGGGCGAAGATGATGGGCATCACACCGGCAGCATTCACTTTCAAAGGAATGTACTGGCGAGCACCTCCGTACTGACGGTTGCCAACAACTCTCTTGGCATACTGCACGGGCACCTTGCGAGTACCCTGAACCAAGAGAACAGCTCCGACAGTAACGGCAAACAAAAGTACTAACTCCACGATGAACATCACCAAACCACCTTCAGAGCCAGTAGAACCGGGCAAGCGGCTAACAAACTCGTAGTAGAGAGCTTGGGGAAGTCGAGCAATAATACCCACCAAGATGATGAATGAGATACCATTGCCGATACCGCGGTCAGTGATTCTTTCACCGAGCCACATGATGAACATAGAGCCGGCAGCAAGAATGATGACGAGGTAAACAATAGTCCAGAATCCAAATGAAGCATGCCCGCCGGCACTGTTCACCTGCAACTGGAGGTTCATGAGGTAGCCGAAACCTTGAAGGATAAGAATCAGGACAGTCAAGTAACGAGTGTACTGATTGAGTTTCTGGCGACCGCTTTCACCCTCACGCTGCATCTTCTGGAACGAAGGAAGCACCATACCCAACAGCTGAATCACAATGGATGCAGTGATGTAAGGCATGATACCCAACGCAAAAATAGACGCTTGCGAGAAGGCACCACCGGAGAACATATCAAGAAGCTGCATAAGACCGCTGCCGGCTGTGAAGTTAGCCAAGGCATCGAGGTCATCGGGATGGATACCCGGGAGCACCACATAACATCCTACTCGGTAAATGAATACCAAGAAGAATGTTATGAGGAGACGCTTACGCAGCTCTTCGATAGTCCAGATATTTTTAAGTGTTTGGATAAATCTCATTATAATTACACTTTAGCGATTGAACCACCGGCAGCCTCAATAGCTTTTTGGGCAGCTTCGGAGAATGCATTGGCTTCAACAGTGATAGCTTTGGTCACAGCACCCTTAGCAAGTACCTTAACCAATTGCTTCTTGTTGATGAACCCAGCTTCACGCAATTCTTCGAGACCGATTTTATCCAAGTTTTTAGCAGTGGCTAAAGCTTCGATAGTGTCGAGATTGATGGGTTTATATTCAATGCGGTTAATATTTTTGAACCCGAACTTAGGAAGACGGCGCTGAAGAGGCATCTGACCACCTTCGAAGCCAATCTTTCTTTTATAACCAGAACGAGATTTAGCACCTTTGTGACCGCGGGTAGAAGTACCACCCAATCCGGATCCGGCACCACGTCCTACTCTCTTCCTTGAATGAGTAGAACCAACAGCAGGTTTAAGATTGTTTAATTCCATAATTGAGAAATACTTTTTATGCGTTAGTCACTTTAACAAGGTGATGCACGCGTTCAACCATACCCATCACACTTGGAGTGTCTTCTTTGATGACAGTGTGATGCATTTTCTTCAATCCGAGCGCATCGAGAGTAAGCTTCTGCACCTTGGGCGCGTTGATGCGGCTCTTTATCTGAGTGATTTTAATTTTTGCCATATAAAGGAGCTTTATTAACCGTTAAATACTTTTTCAAGTGAAATACCACGATTCTGGGCTACCTGTTGCGGGCTTCTCATCTGAGACAAAGCTTCGATAGTAGCTTTCACAAGGTTATGGGGGTTAGAAGAACCTTTTGACTTAGCAAGGACGTCAGTCACGCCCACGCTTTCAAGGACGGCACGCATAGCACCACCGGCTTTTACTCCGGTACCGTGAGATGCGGGCTTAAGAATCACGCGTGAACCGCCGAACTTGGCGATTTGTTCATGAGGTATAGTACCTTTGTGGATGGGCACGCGGATCAAGTTCTTCTTGGCTGCTTCCACACCCTTGGCGATAGCAGCGGTGACTTCATTAGCTTTACCTAAGCCCCAACCGACAATGCCATCTTCATTACCCACAACCACAATAGCTGCAAAGGTGAATGTACGACCACCCTTGGTCACTTTAGTAACACGGTTGATGGCTACAAGACGATCTTTAAGTTCGAGATCGTTGGTTGATTTTACTCTACTGTTATTAATTGCCATGTTGCTTAGAATTTAAGACCGCCTTCGCGAGCAGCGTCAGCTAATGATTTAACACGACCATGGAACAAATAACCATTACGGTCGAAAACTATCTCGGTAACACCCAGAGCGAGAGCCTTTTCAGCAATTGCTTTGCCTACTTTAGCCGCGATTTCGCTCTTAGTGCCTTCTTCGATTCCCTTAGAGGAAGCAGCGGCGAGTGTTTTGCCAGCCATATCGTCAACAAGTTGAACATAGATCTGCTTGTTGCTGCGGAACACTGTCATACGCGGACGTTCGGGAGTCCCGGAAATTTTACCACGGATGCGTGTTTTGATTTTATTTCTTCTTTCTATCTTGGATATCATAGTCAAATCTAATTTAATTATTTAGCACCGGCTGATTTACCTGACTTACGACGAATAACTTCGCCCACAAATTTGATACCTTTGCCCTTGTAAGGTTCCGGCTTACGGAGCGAACGGATTTTAGCGCACACCTGACCGAGGAGCTGCTTGTCGTCGCTTTCAAGGATGATGAGCGGATTTTTATTACGTTCAGTCTTAGCTTCAACTTTGATTTCCTTGGGAAGCTTAATGAATATAGCGTGAGAGAATCCGAGAGAAAGTTCAAGCACTTGACCTTCGGAAGTGGCGCGGTAGCCCACACCCACCAATTCAAGTTCTTTACGATAACCCTGTGACACACCCACAACCATATTGTGGATTAAAGCGCGGTATAGACCGTGTTGTGAGCGATGTTCGCGGTCGTCGGTAGGACGGGTTACGATCACTTCTCCGTTTTCTACTTTAACATTGATTTCAGGGTTGAATTTCTGCGAGAGTTCACCTTTGGGTCCTTTGACAGTAACCACATCGTCCTTGACGGTGACAGTCACGCCAGCGGGAATTTCAATGGGAGCTTTACCTATTCTTGACATATTGTATTTCCTCCTATTAAATTTTAGTAAACATAGCAAAGCACTTCACCACCCACTTTAAGTTCACGAGCCTTCTTATTGGTCATCACTCCCTTAGATGTGGACAGTATAGCTATACCTAAACCATTTAACACTCTCGGCATGTCCTTATAGCCAGTGTACTGGCGAAGACCGGGACGAGACACACGCTTCAAGTTCTTGATAGCGCTGACTTTGTCAACCGGATCATATTTCAAGGCGATTTTGATAACGCCTGCGGGATTTTCACCCTCTACAAACTTATAGTTAAGAATGTAGCCTTGTTCAAAAAGAATCTTAGTGATTTCTTTTTTCAAGTT
>DAAL01000233.1:265-473 GCA_001701065.1 Bacteroidales bacterium GP4 | reverse complement strand
ATTTTATTGAATTGTTTAAATTGATTCGGAATAGTCCGAACAATATTTAATACTCACTTTTATTATAGAGCTTACTGAAGTATTACCAGCTTGCCTTTTTCACACCGGGGATAAGCCCAGCCGAAGCCATTTCACGGAACTGGATACGTGATATGCCGAACTGTCTCATATAACCTTTGGGACGGCCGGTGATGCTGCAACGGTTGTG
>DAAL01000233.1:0-226 GCA_001701065.1 Bacteroidales bacterium GP4 | reverse complement strand
TCATAGTCGCCGGCAGCCTTGAGGGCAGCCTTCTTTTCAGCGTAGCGGGCTACGAGTTTTGCTCTTTTAACTTCGCGAGCCTTCATTGATTCTTTAGCCATATTGTTACTTATTTTTTAGCGTTCTTGAACGGTAGACCAAATTGTTTCAGAAGAGCATATCCTTCTTCGTCGGTTTTAGCCGAAGTGACGAAAGTGATGTTCATACCCATCATCTTCGAAATGCT
>DAAL01000021.1 GCA_001701065.1 Bacteroidales bacterium GP4 | reverse complement strand
GTAATAGTGGGAACCGGAGCTGCCATTGGTGTCGAAAACGGTGAGGACAGAATCCTTTGCCGATTTGAACACATACAATTGTATGGGAGCCGCCGGAACATCGTCGAAATTGCCGGTCTCCACCGCCTTGCGTGCAGCCGCATTCATCAATTCCCGCCACAACTTATGTCCCGAAGGGGTAGAGTGGAGCGAATCGAAATATTCATGCCGTAGATTGTAGAACTTGGAATCCATGCCATTGGTGAGCAGCACCATAGGAATTTCGGCGACATATGCCTTTGCGTCAGTCTTAAGATGCACCTCATGATAATTATAGCTCACCATGATTTCGGCACGAGGGTACTCCGCCTTCTTCTTCGCATATCCCGTGACACTTCCTGCAAGGATAGACAATAGTGCTAAAAAGAGAATCCGAGTCTTATTCCTTGCAAGAATAAGTGATAGTGTTAAAATCTCAGACCGTTCCATTGCTAACTAATAGTTTAGTATTACCCCGCAAAGATAACTAAATTTTTCGTACGCATCCAAATCTTTTAACGAAAATCTTAGGCGAACATCTCCCAAAATTCCACCACGAATCATTCCCCTGCGCGATAGAGAAGATACTCAAAATTGCGATAAGTTGAAAATCCGCTGATTCAAATGTGCTTTGTATGTGCTTTGTGAAAATTATAAATCCCTTATAACTCAGATAGTTATAAGGGATTTATCGGTGCCCGGAACAGAAGCAACCAAATGAAAGGGTATGCACTGTTATGGAAGCAGGTTCGAGTTTTGGAGAAATTGATAACATATTGATATGTAGATTGTTAAAAATTAATCATTGCAAAAATAGGTGTCATTTGTTTCCAAGAAAAATCGCTAAATTTCAAATAGGAGGACAAAAGGAGGACAAAAAATTTGGAGTGTAATAGATTAATTGCTAACTTTGTAAAAAGGACAATCAACTGTTAATTCCGATTAACTCGTCTAAAAATGGCTGATTTCCCGTCCTCCACCCATTAAAATTTTTGTCCTCCTATGGCAAGTATCAAGCGTTATATCTCCTCCAAAGTAGAGGGTAACGGCAGGTCGGAAATAATGTTTCGGCTTAGCCTGTCGAAAGACATCAAGCTCCGTCTAAAGACTGGAATATACATTGAGCCGAGTCGTTTCAATCCTAAGACCGGTGCAATATCAAAGCCTCGTGCCAATCAAAAGGAAATATCCGAAATAAAAGACACTGAGCGCAAGATCAGAGACCTTGAAGATTATATCTATGACCTATGCGAAGCGCATACGTTGGCAGAACTTACAAAGGACTTCTTCGAGAAAGAAATTTATCGCTTCCATAATCCTAAGAAAGAGCGTAAGCCTAAAGAAGTGGAAGCGAAGCTACAAAAGAAATTCGTCGAGCTTGTCGAGGAATTTCCAGATAAGCGTGGACTTTCTGAATGGCGGCATCGACGTTATGGCGTACTGAGCCGTAGCCTCCATCGCTTTGAACTGTATCGCAAGGTCAAAAGACGTCTCCCGTATAAACTTGATTTTGAAATGTTCACTACCGAAGTGCTTGAGGAATATGAGGAGTTTCTTCGTAATGAGCCTGCCATTTTCGACAAGTACCCCAAAATCTTTGAGGAGTTTCCGGCTGAGACACGCAAAGCTCGCAAATCACGCCGCCCTTTTGAAAAAGGTGACAATACCATTATCGGCATATTCGCCTGCTTGCGTACATTCTTCAAATGGGCTAATGAAGAAGGGCTTACAAAGAATAACCCATTTGCAAGATACCACGGCAAAACCACTGAAAGATACGGCACGCCTATTTATATCACAATCAAGGAGCGTGATATAATCGCGGATTATGACCTGTCAGCCAATAAGCCGCTTGAAGTGCAGCGCGATATATTCATCTTCCACTGCTGTATCGGTTGCCGTATATCCGACCTCATGCGTCTCACACCGGCCAATATCATCAATGGCTATGTGGAGTATATCGCAAGCAAAACCAAGGCTGATCGCTCCGACGTTATACGCGTTCCGCTGACTCAGAGGGCAAAGGACATACTTGAAAAATACAAGGATGTGGAGAAAGACGGTAAGATTCTGCCATTCATCAGTTCGCAGAAATACAACGTGGCTATCAAAAAGATATTCAAGACTTGTGGCATAACACGCATAGTCACCGTTCTCAATCCCACGACCGGAGAAGAAGAGCAACGGCCTATTGATGAGATAGCCAGCAGCCACCTTGCCCGCCGTACATTTGTCGGCAACCTTTACAAGAAAGTGAAAGATCCGAATCTTGTGGGAGCGTTGAGCGGACACAAGGAAGGTAGCCGGGCATTTGCAAGATACCGCGAGATTGATGACGACTTGAAGAAGGAAATGATAGGATTTATCGAATAATCCGGATTTCGAGGGGAGATAATCAGCTATGGCTGAACATTTCCCCTCTATTTATAGTTGACAAATCAAATATTTTTATTAACTTTGTCAACCAAAGGATATATCAACATGAACAAGCAGACTAACGACATATTTTCACGCCGTCTTAGACAGGCCCGTATGATGAAAGGTTTTTCGTTGGAGAAACTTTCTCAATGTGTCACTCCTGCCATAACCCGGCAGGCCATAAACAAGTATGAGAAAGGATTGATGATGCCGGACAGTCGTGTGCTGATAGCACTTGCAACGGCTCTTGGTGTCAAGATTGACTACTTTTTCCGTCCGTTCACCGTGGAGGTTGACCGTGTGGAATTTCGTAAGAAACCGAAATTCCCTGAACGCATGGCAATGGCTGTAAGGGAGAAGGTGCGAGAGGAACTGGAGCGTTATCTGGAGGTGGAACAGCTTTGCGGTTGTTCTACTGAATTTTCAATGCCGCGCAAGCGTGTAGCCAACACTGATGAAGCGGTTCTTCATGCCAATGAAGTACGCAAGCATCTTGGCCTGGGATATGACGGCATAACCAACGCAATAGAAGTTCTGGAGGATAATGGCGTAAAGGTGATTGAGATTGCAGAGGATACCGACTTTGACGGATTGAGCGGTTATGCCAACGGCTCTATTCCTCTTATTGTGGTTAACGGCAACTTCCCTACTGAGCGCAAACGCTTCACCGCCTTGCATGAGTTAGGGCATCTGCTTCTTGATATTCCTGAAGATGTATCGTCAAAGGAAGTTGAGCATATCTGCAACGCTTTCGCGAGTGAGCTGCTGCTCCCTGTCAGTGTGCTTAAATCGAAGTTGGGAGATTCGAGGCATGACATATCTTTATCAGAACTGACTGACATACAGCGTCAGTTCGGCATATCTATCGACGATATTATGATAGCCTTGCGCTCAAATAATGTGATTTCCGACAAGCGTTATTCCGGTTATCAGACTAAGAAGAACAGACTTCCTGATTTCAAGAAACTTGTCGAGACCTCACGTGTGGTAAGCGAGCGGTCAGGACGGTTCGCACGCATGGTTTATCGTGCGTTGGCTGATGAAGCCATCTCTTTTTCTAAAGCCGCTGTACTTCTGAACACCTCTGTCGAGAGCGTCAAGTCTCAGCTTCAATTAGTGTGAGAAGATGGAGATTATTGTCAACGATACAAATATCTTCATCGATCTTCACTCGATAGGATTGCTAAGTCAACTTTGCGATCTGCCTTACGAAATACGCACGGTGGATTTTGTGATGGCAGAAATTGTCGATAATCGACAGCAAGAAGATATGGGGCATCTTGTCAAAGAAGGGAAGATTACGGTCGAGAGCTTTACAGCTGAGGAACTTATTGAGATTGTAAATGAACACGCCGCCGTGTCCGGCAACCTTTCCATACCGGACTGCTCGGTATGCTATTATGCCCGTAAACATGATATAACTCTGCTTACCGGCGACCGCCAGCTACGCAGATATGCCGAGTCCCATAATCTCACTGTTCACGGCATCCTTTTTATATTCGATGAACTTGTGGCACATTCGGTCATTTCTCCGGAGGTGGCCGCAGGGAAATTGAAGGAATTATACTCAATCAACGTGCGCCTGCCGAAGTCCGAGATTCAAAGACGGATTGACCGTTGGGGTAACGACACATGAATATCATGGATATAGTAGATATACAGCACTCCATCGGCAAGATGATTTCGGACCTTTGTCTTATCCGGAATACGGTCTGCACAGCCTCGGCTGACGGATTGAACGGTCTGTCAGAATATTTGGCTGACAATCAGCTTGAATATGAAAAAGCCATCAGAGCCGAGGTAAAGGATAAAGGAAGCGATTATTTTGTTGGCCAGTTATACCGTAGCCTATCATCATATCTTGTATGGTATGCTGAGAATAACGATGTTCATTCTGATAATGCCGCAGTATCGAAAAGGATTTATGACAGGATAGTTTTCCTATGGATACCTCCGATAGAAAACCTGTTCCCCGGAGTTATAAGGACGAATGAAAATATAACGATACCAGCCTGTGACAATAAAGATCCAAAAGGTTACAATAGCCCATACGAACAAGTCGGGGAGCACTATCGCAGTATAAGATACGACATTATTGAGAACAAAGATTATCCGCATCTTACAAACGATGAGATATACCACAGGCTGAAGGAATTGGCTGCACCTGTATCTGCCGAAGGTGTGAAAATAGCCATGATTCTCAATATAGCTATAAAACATCGTCTGTTACTCAAAAAACCGCAGGGAAAGTCACTTGTAAGAGAACTTGGAATGACCTGTACCAATGCCGCAGTAATAAATATAATCGCAAGTCCCGACGAGCATTTCTATATTGACGAGTGGGGAAGAGAAATGGAAGCTAAGTTGCTGAAACAATAGCCGTTCATATTCAAAACATATCATACCGTCCTATCGCTTAAACTTTAATCCCTTAAATTTAAGCAGAGGATATAAAAGTTAAAGGAGTCCTGTACGTACAGGGCTCTATTTTTGTGCCATAATTCTAAAATCAAAGGATATGGCAGCAGAAATTATCAATTCCATACTTGATGGTCCCAAGGGGATATATCTTGTGGTGGATGCCTCTGATATGAAAGTGGCGTTCCGAGAATTTCTCCAGATGATTCGAGAGTCTGAGGACGAAAAAAGAGCCTACGATGAAGAGTTGGCTACGGTGACGCGAGAGGAGGCCTGCAAGATTTTCAACCGTTCATACAGCACACTTCTCCGATGGGAGAAAGACGGTTATCTTGTGCCGGTGAAGATCGGGAAAACTCCACTATACAAAATGTCGGATATAAAGGATGTGCTGAATCAAAGTTTCGGTAAACCGTGAGAAATCAACTCGTAAAACTTTAGCAAGGTGTGGCACATTACAAAATAATCAAGGCTCCACCCTGGGATGGTCTTACATTCCTTTATAACCTGACTGTCGATGATAGCATATTGCCTAAATGCACGCAATGTCGAATCTTCCGTAAGCACGGATTATAAACCGCATCTTTCAACGGAGGGTGAATCTGATACGATGAATTGTCAAGATGCAATCACATGGCTTCATCGTAAAGGGACGCGTCAACCCATGAACAGTGGGGCAAGTAGTATTAACACGCTTGCCATTGTACTATGGAAGGCATAAAACACTTGCTTATGAAAGCAAAATCTTTACCCGCCGTTGATCCGTCAAGACTCTACACCCGGCAGGAAGTGGCAACAATGTTTGCACTTGCAGACATCGAATTATTCAGCTATGTCAGTGGCCCTGAAAAGCTGGAATATGAAATTACCAAAGAGTCGCCTTATCCTCGCTTTCGTGGGAGCGAGCTTATCCGGTTCTTCTCCAAAACCTATAAGTTATGCCAAGATGGATGCCCGTCTATGAAGACGATATGACGCACTGGCTCTGGGATAATGCACAGCGTTATCAATGGTGGCTCGAAATAAGGTTCCGCGCCGCCAAAACTCCGGGCATGAGGTATGTGGGTGACACAAATATCCGCATACGGGTGACTTATGGAGAATGGCCTGTGACAATAGCATATCTGGGTACCCGGTGGCACGCCGATGAAAGAGCCGTCGTATCTTTCCTTGAAGCATTGGAGGAAGATGGATTGATTACCCGTAGAAAGAGCGGATTGATCACAGTTATATCCGTATGTGGTTTTGAAAAGTATTGCTTCAATATGGCAAATGATGGCACAAACACGCCCTGCCACAATTCAGGTATTGAGCCGCAGATGCTTCCGCAAGACAATATGGACGATGAAGAACCTATCGGAACGCAAATCGAAACACAGGAGGAAACAGCCAATCAGACGCAAGACCGGACGCTGGCATATTTAGATAAAAGAAAAAATATTATTACTGTCCGCTAAACTTTTTTTGA
>DAAL01000127.1:22002-23039 GCA_001701065.1 Bacteroidales bacterium GP4 | reverse complement strand
ATGCACAAGTGACCGGCGGTACAAGCCACAATAACACCCTTTGTGGGCAATGAGTCATTTACAGCCTTGCATATCTGAGCCGTAAGCCGTTCCTGAACCTGCAGCCGACGCGCATAGGTGTTAACTACTCTGGCAAGTTTAGAAAGTCCCACCATCTTGCCGTCAGGAATGTATCCCACTGACACTTTTCCGAAAAACGGGAGAATGTGGTGCTCACACAAAGAATAAAATTCAATGTCCTTCACTATGACTATCCTTGAACCCGAATGTTCAAATATAGCTTGCTTCATAATAGCCGAAGCATCCTCACGGTAGCCTTGAGTGGCATAATAGAATGCTTTAGCAGCGCGCATGGGAGTCATCTTGAGTCCTTCGCGGTCAGGGTCCTCCCCTATCAGTGTGATTATACTTTTATAGTGCTGAGCTATCTCTTCGATTATCTTCTCACTATTTTCCATGATGCAATTTTATAGCTTAATCGCCCGACAATGTAATGCGGTCACGCACGATTCGGATTTCTTTAACATAGGAGGGAAATGCTTCCTTTATCTCGTCAGCGGCTTTATTAGCCTCCTCACGAGTACGGAAATTTCCTACCCTTAATCGCCAATACGGTGAATTGTACACTACATAGGTGGGATATTGAGGGAATAAAGCTCCCACGTTACGGGCACGGGTTCTTGCTTCGCTCTTGGCGGTGCGCGCATTATTGTCGGAGAATACCTGGATGCGATAACCACCCATCTTGCCGGTAGTGACAGCTTCGGCAGAGCCGGAAGCGTCATTCACGAATCGAATTCTTTCCATCAGGGCATCGGGCATCGTCACCATGACCATACTATCCGCATCAATGTGCGCGACAATACTGCGTGTTGAGTCCGAAGATAATTCCACATCGTCATTTTCCGCACGCGCCACAAAGCAAAGGGCGGAAAATATTATCAAGGAAATGCAAATACGAAGTCTCACTTGATTGTAATTTTAGAGTTGGCTACAAAGTTAAAATAATTTTGCGGAAGATGCAAAAAAAGGCGCAC
>DAAL01000127.1:20343-21984 GCA_001701065.1 Bacteroidales bacterium GP4 | reverse complement strand
TATTTCAATTATCGTCAATTAAAAAGCATTAACGATACCCATGAATGATGCAGCGTCAAGAGATGCGCCACCGATAAGTCCGCCGTCTACATTAGGCTTAGCGAACAACTGGGGAGCGTTAGAGGGCTTGCAGCTACCACCGTAGAGGATAGAAGTGTTTTCAGCCACTTCCTTGCCGTAACGGTCAGCAATCACGCCACGGATAAATGCGTGCATGTCCTCAGCCTGGTCGTCAGTAGCAGTCTTGCCAGTGCCGATAGCCCAAACGGGTTCGTAAGCAAGAATCAATTTACCGAAATCTTCAGCAGAAAGACCAAACAAAGCTTCCTCAATCTGCTTCTTCACTACTTCATGATAGGTGCCGTTTTCACGTTCTTCAAGAACTTCACCGATACAGAAGATAGGAGTCAAGTTGTTTTCAAGAGCCAAACCAACTTTTTCTTTAAGAATCTCAGAAGTTTCGCCGTAATACTGACGACGTTCAGAGTGACCAAGAATCACATAAGTAGCGCCGGTTGAAGCCACCATGGGAGCGGAAACTTCACCAGTATAAGCGCCTGACTTGTGGTCAGCGCAGTTTTCAGCGCCAAGACCGAGCTTGGTTTGATCAATAACCTGGCTAACGGGAGCAAGGTGAGTAAACGGAACAGCGATGATAACATCACATTTAGGAGTCACATTCTTCAATGCGTCATTTACATCCTTAGCAAGTCCTACACCTTCGTTAAGTGTAGTGTTCATTTTCCAGTTACCTGCAACAATTTTTTTTCTCATGATTAATTATATAATTTAGAATGTTAGATTACAGTTTCTATCACACCATCAGGAATGACGTTGCAAAATTAGTCATTTTTTTGGATTCTTACGCAATAACCTTACCTTAAGAATACGTCCGCTTTTGTCAAGAAGGTATAAAAACAGTTCAAGAGCAAGAAAAATGAGCGTAAAGATGCCAAAAATGTATCTTGAATTATAATTCAGTTCTTCCAGCAAACCCTCTTTGCCCTCGGCGTTGGAGAAATAATCACTGTCAATCGATGACAATGCACGTTTCCACCTTATTATACCGTCCTTAAGGTACACAACCGAGATATTCCCTCGGGAAAGTTCCTTCAAATCGGTGTCTTCGGCATTATAAATGGGATAAGTAGCCATTGACAGATCCTTCCAAAGTTCGATACCTTCCGCATCGGCACCTACCACGGCTATCATCTCTCCGCCGGTATTCTCGATATAACGATACATTTCATTGATGAGATAAGTGGACGAAATGTCAAGACGCTTCATTTCAGGAATCACAAGGATAAGCTCTTCGCCTTCGGGATTAATCACATCAGCCGCCACATCGTCGTCACCGTCATATATGGGGAAATAAGCATCGCCTTCATGGGTATTCACTTCTTCGCCTTTGCGAGTAACGTAGGTCCAAGTGTCATCAGGCAGCGAATCCACTGTAAATTCCTGCTTCTTACCGTCCTTTTCGTAGATAAACACAATATTGGAATCATCATATTCCTCTTCGCTATCATGTACCAAGGATGTCCCCACTTTATAAGGGCGGAAATCCTCAAGAGGCTGGATGTTGTATCCCCAAAGACTTATTATAATAATGTATATAATGGCGATGAACGCCACCAGCCA
>DAAL01000127.1:0-20333 GCA_001701065.1 Bacteroidales bacterium GP4 | reverse complement strand
GTAAACAATCCGTCGACCTTCCTGTTGCCGCACAGCAACAGCACAAGGAGCATCATCAGCACCACATTCTTAAGGAATGTGGCTGTATTGGAAATCACAATAAAATCGCCGAAGCATCCACAGTCAGTGACAGGATTGGCTATGGCTATGTACAATGTGAGCGGCAGCATTCCGAGCATGATAGCGGTGACCGCCCAAACGGCAGTGCGCCTGTAACAGCCGGCAAAGACGAGCACGCCAAGCAGGAACTCGATGCCCGACATCATCAATGCCACACCCACAATCAAGGGAAATGACACATCGACATTCCAAGCCACAAGATACTGCTCGATTTTGTAGATGAATCCCCACGGGTCAATAGCCTTGGCGAGACCGGAAACGACAAATGTGCCGCCTACAATTATACGGCATATCCATATAATCAACCGCAAGTGACGCTCAAAGAAACCTTTCATTTTGATTCAGTGAGTTTGATTATAGCGAATACTGAATAGTTTATCATGTCCTGATAGTTGGCATCCACGCCCTCCGATATCAGAGTCGCGCCGTTGTTATCCTCTATCTGTTTTGTGCGCAGAAGTTTCTGTAGGATTATATCGGTGTAGGAATGCACCCTCATGCTCCTCCATGCTTCGTCATAGTCATGGTTTTTCTTTATCATGAGTTCCTTGGATGAAGCGGCATAACTGTCATAAAGAGCAATAGCTTCCTCAATGGAAATATCCTCACGGTCACTGTAGCCGAGTTGAAGCTGAATCAGCCCTATAATCCCATAATTGACTATAGCCATGAACTCGGGAAGAATCCCCTCGCCCACTTTCGACACTTTCTTTGTCTCCAACGAACGAATACGGTTAGCTTTTATAAAAATCTGGTCAGTCACCGACTCCGGACGCATAATGCGCCATGACACACCGTAATCTTTAAGTTTTTTCACAAATATTTCACGACAAGAAGAGAGCGCCACATCAAATTGAGAATTAGTATCAGCCATCTTTAGGGAGTTTTCTGTAGGGTTAATTATATATTGCAAAGATAAAAATTAATTTCCACACTATGAAATAAAAAGGAGGAACACCCGCGGGCATTCCTCCTTAATCACATTAATACTGCATATATTTATTACAAAGCTTCTACACGCTTAAGGTTCTCTTCGTCGCCCAAGCTGTAGTAAAGGCTACGGAGCAAACGCTGAGCATCGCTCTGGGTGTTCTCATCATTGAGAGCTTTTTCAAGATAAGGAGCGGCTTCTTTCAGCATGGGGTCAATCTTTTCAGCACGTACTTTATTGTAATCAGCCTGGCTGAGTCCCTTCACTTCGTCGCTTTCATCGATAGCGAGAGCCTGAGCATAAATCACACGTCCAAGGTCGAGGTTACCTTTAGCATAGGTGGGATCAAGTTCCACAGCCTTAGCGATGTTGATACGTGCATTTTCAAGATCTTTCTGATTCTGGTAAAGAATACCGAGCACATCATAAAGTTCAGGATTATCAGGAGAAACAGCTATAGCTTTTTCAAGAAGAGACTTAGCTTCAGCGTACTGCTCATTGTTAATCTTGTCATTGATGATGATAGTAAGATACTTGGAAGTAGTAGAGCCATATTTGTTATTAGCGATATTGGCAAGTTCCACTACCTTGTCGTTGTCCTGGCTTTGAGCGGCAACGCTGATAGCATAGTCGTAAAGCGCGGGATCACTGTAGTCAAGAGCAATAGCTTTGTCAAATGCGGCAAGAGCTTCGGGAAGCTTCTCAGCCTGCCAAGCAGCAAGACCTGAGAAATAGTAAAGCTGTCCCATTACAGAGTCAGCAGGAGCCTTGGGAGCATCTTCGCCAAGAGAAGGATTGGAGGGAAGCGAAGTGTAGATAGACCATGCTTTGTAAGCTCCGTCATAATCCTTGGCATCCCAAAGGAGCTGACCGCCGTTAAGGAAATCATTGTGGTGGGCGGCAAGCTTCTTAGCCATATCCTTAGAATATTTGATCTTAATCTTAGGACTTCCGTCTTTGTTCAATTTCGGGTTGCCGTTCTTGTCCACTTCAGGCACACTGTCAAGAGGGAAAGCTGCCATGAAGTACTCGTAACCTTTTATAAGGTCATTACCCATAGTGGGACCGTCAGCTTCCTTTCCCACCTGCTTGAGACCGAAAAGGTTGTCATGTTCGCCGAATTCAATGGTTCCGGCAACATACCAAGTCTGAGCCTCATCCTTGGTTTCAGGATTAGTCAATGCGGGAGCGAGAGCTTTACGTGCCGCAGCATAGTCGGCATTAAAACCCTTTGCCTTACCTTCCACTTCCTTAACAAGATTCTTCTGGGCGGAAGCGCTACCTGCCACGGCAAGAAGGCAAAATCCTAAGATTGCTAATTTTTTCATACTAATAATTTAGGTTATGTTAATAATTATAGTTTTATTCATCTTCATTAATCAACTCGGAGTCATCGGGGGAAATCTCGTCATCGTCCACTTCCTCTACATCCTCCACTTCAGGAGTTTCATCCACGGGAAGAGATTCCTGTTCCGATTCAGCCAACAGCACATCGTCAATCTCTTCTTCCGGATCAGAGTCCACGCAGCACACTGATGCTATCTCGTCATTGCGTTTTTCGAGGTTGATGAGCCTTACGCCCTGAGTAGCTCGTCCTTGAACTCGGATATCAGCCACTTTTATGCGAAGTGTGATGCCTGATTTGTTGATGATCACCAAGTCATTATCATCGGTAACGCTGTCAATAGCCACCAGTTTTCCTGTCTTCTCAGTAACGTTGATGGTTTTCACACCTTTACCGCCACGGTTAGTGATGCGGTAGTCGTCGAGCAACGAACGTTTACCGAACCCTTTCTCCGATATTACCATAACGTTATTGGGAGTGTCGAGGTTCATGCATATCATGCCTACGACTTCATCATTATCATCGTCAAGAGTCATGCCCTTAACACCGGTGGACACACGTCCCATCTCACGCACTTTAGCCTCGTGGAAGCGGATGGCGCGTCCGTTGCGGTTAGCGAGAAGTATCTCGGAATTTCCGTCAGTGAGAGCCACGCTGATAAGCTGGTCGCCTTCACGGATAATGATGGCGTTGACACCATTGGCTCTCGGACGGGAGTAAGCTTTCAATGATGTCTTCTTGATTACACCCTTCTTGGTGGCGAATATAAGATTATGTGAAGTCACAAATTCCTCATCATCAAGCTTATTGATACGGATTACTGCGTTCACCACATCGTCAGGCTCGATATTGAGCAGATTCTGTATAGCTCTTCCCTTGGCATTCTTAGCTCCTTCGGGAAGTTCGTACACCTTAAGCCAATAGCACCGACCCTTGCGGGTGAAGAACAGCATATAGTTGTGCATCGAAGCGGGGTAAATGTACTCGATGAAGTCCTCTTCACGGGTGTCGCTCCCCTTCGCGCCTACGCCGCCGCGGTTCTGCGCACGGAATTCGCTGAGCGGAGTGCGCTTGATGTAGCCCATGTGAGAGATGGTTATAATCATGTCATCATCGGCATAGAAGTCTTCAGCGTTAAAGTCGCCGGCGGTGTAGTCTATATCGGTCTTGCGGTTGTCACCGTATTTGTCGCGTATGGCAATCAATTCCGACTTCATCAACTCACGGCATTCATGCTCGTCGCTGAGGATAAGATTAAGACGAGCCATGAGTTGTTTAATCTCCTCGTACTGCACATGAAGCTTATCCTGTTCCAGTCGGGCGAGGTTGCGGAGACGCATTTCCACGATAGCCGCAGTCTGCGCATCGGAAAGTTCAAACCGCTCTGCCAGATTGGCACGCGCCTCTTCCACTGATTCGGCAGCACGGATAATACGGATAACCTCATCAATATTCTGTGAAGCGATAATCAATCCTTCAAGGATGTGGGCACGTTCTTCAGCTTTGCGCAGTTCAAACCGTGTGCGTCGTATAACCACTTCATGACGATGGTCCACAAACGCCTGAATAAGCTCTTTCAGATTCAGAGTCTTGGGACGGCCGTTCACGATAGCCACATTGTTCACACTGAACGAAGCCTGCATCTGGGTAAGCTTGTAGAGCTTGTTAAGCACCACATTGGCATTAGCGTCGCTCTTAAGCTTTATCACGATGCGCATACCCTTGTAGTCGCTCTCGTCGTTGATGTCGGCGATGCCGTCTATCTTCTTGTCGATGACGAGTTCGGCTATATATTTTATGAGTTCCGCCTTATTTACATTATAAGGGATTTCAGTCACGATGATTTCCTCGTGGTTAGAGTGAGTCTCAATCTCGGCTCTCGCACGTATAAGGATTCTGCCGCGACCGGTTTCAAAAGCTTCCTTCACACCATTATAACCGTAGATGGTTCCTCCGGTGGGGAAATCGGGAGCTTTTATATAGTGCATAAGTTCCGGAATGGTAAGGTCGGGATTGTCGATTAACGCCACTGTGGCATTGATTGACTCCGAAAGGTTGTGGGGAGGCATGTTGGTAGCCATACCCACCGCAATACCGGAAGTACCGTTTACAAGAAGATTGGGTATTCTTGTGGGAAGCACAGTAGGTTCCTGGCGTGAATTGTCGTAGTTAGGCTGAAAGTCCACGGTATCGGAATCGATGTCGCTCAACATCTCTTCGCCTATACGCTGCAGACGCACCTCGGTATAACGCATAGCCGCAGGACCGTCGCCATCGACTGAACCATAGTTACCGTGGCAATCGACAAGGCAATAACGTAACGCCCAAGGCTGCGCCATGCGGATTACAGTACCGTAAATGGATGAGTCACCGTGGGGATGGTACTTACCCATTACCTCACCCACACAGTTAGCTGACTTCTTGTGGGGATGGTCCGAGGTATTGCCCATCTCGTTCATACCGAAAAGCACACGCCGCTGCACAGGCTTCAAACCGTCCCTGACATCAGGGAGCGCACGTGACACAATGACCGACATCGAATAATCGATGTAGGCGGACTTCATCTCCTTTTCAATATCAATTTTTAAAATTCTGTCTTCTTCCAGCATTGTTTATATAAATGTTGTCGTTTATTATCGTCACCGCACAACCATGACACGCATGCGCCTAATTATGCGATGTACAAAAATTCTTACAAAGATAAGAAAAAAACGTGGAAATACGACTATTTTAATTCACCGATTGTTTAAAAAGTGTTGAAGATTCTTAAATGCGCCCTGCTTGGGAATTTTTGGCACAATTATTGCAGTAGTTTAGCGTATAAAAAGAAACTATTATTACATGGAGACTTACTTTTCAAATGAATTGAAATCAGTGCTTGACCAGAGCCGAGTGGAAGCTTCACGCCACAACAACTCCACCATCAAGGCGGAGCACATGTTGATGGCGATTCTCTCACAGCCTAAGAGTCAAGCCTATATAACGTTGCAGAAGTTGTTGGACGACGACACTCTGTACCAATTAAGGGATACCTTGGATTCAAGCCTCCACGCTATCGCCTCTACGTCCGATACTCTGTCAGTAAGCGACTTAGCCAACCGCATCATAAAGCTGAGCGTGCTTGAGGCACGAATGCTTAAAAGTGATGTGGTGGATTCCCAGCACCTGCTCCTCGCCCTGTTCCATAACAGCGAAGTAAAGGATGCCGACATTATAGCCCGCTTCAATGAAGCCGGAGTCACTTACGAGAAGCTTTACCGGTTGCTTGCCAATGTGGCAGATAATCCTCAGATGGGCGCGGCATTCGGCGAAGAGGAAGAAGACGAGGACGAGGACATATTCAAGAATGAATCCAATGAGTCATCATCGTCGCAGCGACCCGCATCGTCCACTAAACGCGGCAACGATACTCCCGTGCTTGACAAGTACGGCAACGACATGACACGTGCCGCCGAAGAGAACCGCCTTGACCCCGTAATAGGCAGAGACGTTGAGATAGAACGCCTTGCGCAGATTTTAAGCCGCCGAAAGAAGAACAATCCCGTGCTTATAGGCGAACCGGGAGTGGGAAAATCGGCAATCGTGGAAGGTCTTGCGCTGCGCATTGTCCAGCGTAAAGTGTCAAGAATTCTCTTTGACAAACGCGTGATTTCGCTTGACATGGCTTCGATAGTAGCCGGCACAAAATATAGAGGACAGTTTGAGGAACGCATCAAAGCTATCCTCAATGAGCTTTCAAAGAATAAAGATGTGATACTCTTTATCGACGAGCTACACACCATAGTGGGAGCCGGCAACGCAGCCGGTTCGATGGATGCAGCCAATCTGCTCAAACCGGCGCTTGCACGAGGCGAAATCCAGTGCATAGGAGCCACTACTCTCGATGAATACCGCAAGAACATCGAAAAGGACGGTGCTCTTGAACGCCGTTTCCAGAAAGTGATGGTTGAGCCTACCACTCCGGAAGAGACACTGAGCATCCTGAACAACATCAAGGACAAGTACGAAGCTCACCACAACGTGAATTATACGCCCGATGCGCTTGAAGCATGTGTCAAATTGACCGACCGTTATGTCAGTGACCGTAATTTCCCTGACAAAGCTATTGACGCGCTTGACGAAGCCGGTTCACGTGTGCACGTGACAAACATCAAAGTGCCCAAGGAAATCGAGGACATAGAAGAACAGATAGCCCTCACCAATGCCAGCAAACTCAAAGCAGCGCAGTCGCAGGACTTTGAAAGCGCGGCATCCTTCCGCGATAAGGAACAACGCCTGAAGATGGAGCTTGAAGCAGCCAAGCGTAGTTGGGAGGCTTCATTGACCGCCAATCCACAGACCGTTGACGAAGAGAAAGTGGCGGAAGTGGTGGCGATGATGACCGGCGTGCCTGTTCAGCGCATAGCACAAGCCGAGGGCATGAGACTGCGTGAGATGGGACCCAAGCTCAAAAACGCCATTATAGGTCAGGACAAGGCAATTGACACAATAGTCAAGGCTATACAGCGTAACCGTGTGGGGCTGAAAGACCCTAACAAGCCTATAGGCACATTCATGTTCTTAGGTCCTACAGGCGTGGGAAAAACCCACCTTGCCAAGAAGCTTGCCGAGTATCTGTTTGACTCAGCCGACACACTCATCCGCATCGACATGAGCGAATACATGGAGAAGTTCACTGTGTCACGCCTTGTAGGAGCGCCTCCGGGATATGTAGGCTACGAGGAAGGCGGTCAACTCACGGAGAAAGTGCGTAACCACCCCTATTCCGTAGTTCTGCTCGACGAAATAGAGAAGGCGCACCCCGATGTGTTCAACATCCTTCTTCAAGTGCTTGACGAAGGAAGGCTCACCGACAGTCTCGGACGTAAGGTGGACTTCAAGAACACCATTATAATAATGACATCCAACATCGGCTCACGCCAACTCAAGGATTTCGGATCGGGCGTAGGCTTCAACACCAAGGAGGTTGACAAGGAATACTCCCACGGAGTGATACAGAAAGCGTTGAACAAAGCTTTCTCTCCTGAGTTCCTTAACCGTGTGGATGACATAGTGATGTTTGACACTCTCGACAAAGAAGCTATATTCAAGATTATCGACATAGAGCTTGCAGGCTTCTACAAGCGTGTGGACAGCCTTGGCTATAAACTCACCATCACCGACGAGGCGAAAAACTACATAGCCAATAAGGGGTACGATGCACAATACGGCGCACGTCCATTGAAACGAGCTATTCAGAAGTATCTTGAGGATGAGCTTGCTGAAATGATCATCAATGCGACTCTTGAATCAGGACAGCACATAATCGTGGACTATGACGCTGCCAATGACAAGATAACATCGCAGGTACGAAACGATTAAATCACCTATTTATAATAGCAAAGGAGCCAACCCCGTCAGCAGGGATGGCTCCTTTGTTGTTATAGACTCATAGCATTTTTATTTGATAAGACGGGTCTCATAAATTTTAGGAGTTTCCCGGTCATCATGGGATTTTATGGTAATCAAGATATTTTCCTTGCCGCGAAGTTCTTCCGGCAGGTCAAACTCCTTGGTCACAATACCGTTTTCGCCCGGAGCATGGCAAACACCTATCTCGGTGCCCTCGGCTAAGATAGCCGCCGCATGTTCAGGATGCGCCTCAAACGCCACACGAAGTTTTGATGCTTTGTCGGCACTCGCCTTCATCTTGTAGCTGAACCATCCTGCCCTGCGGGCTTTTCGCCAATGCAAATCCTCGTCATTGCCGGCAAATGTACCCTCCATAGCGATGAAGTGGTCACTTTCAGGCTGTTGTTCGCCGCACACCACATGATCCACTGTCACTGCGTCAAGTTCAGCCTTGATGCGCTCTTCCTCAGCCTGCGCAGCCCGGCGTGCCTGAAGCTGTGGACGGGATAGCAATTCCCAGTACACCATGTAACGGCAGTCATGCATTCGGTTGAACGGTTCAAGCTTCATTGTGCCGCCGTCGGCTGATGCCACATTGGACATTGTGAAGCTCAGTGTGGGCGCATCATCCTTTTTAATGTTGTCGAGCAGAGTGTTCTTTTCACCAACAAGCACAGGCATGGTATTCAGCGGAAGCTGTCGACCTGCCGCTATGTGACCTCCACGGCTGTCATCGGCATAAACGCCTGCCTCCCCTATTTCTCCAAGGTTGGCGGCAAGCACTATGGGACCATAAAGGAACGAATAATTAGGCGATCCGTCGGGCAACTGCGATGCCGAAAGCTTCATGGGAAGCTCCACATGAACTTTGTCGCCGTTTTTCCACTTGCGGGATATGCGGTAAAATCCATCCTTGACTTCACCCTTCACCGGAGAACCGTTGACAGTCACCGCCATTGACGAAGATGCAAGCCATCCGGGAATACGGATATTCATCGCAAATGATTTTTTCTTCGGGAGAGTCACAACAAAGTCAGTGGATTCACTTTCGGGGAAATTATTGGACTGCTCGATTGTGACATCTCCCCATTCCACTCTCGACGGGATATAAAGATTGGCGAAGAAATCATTATCGGTGTGACTATATATCATTTCGCCGTATCGGGCATGGTTTTCAAGACCGGAACCCACACAGCACCAGAAACTCGTTTCAGGCTGGGAGTACACACGGTAATGACCGGAACGCATCGGAGTAAAATACACGAAACCGCCTTTCTCGGCATTCTCTGACGAAAGAATGTGATTGTAAAGCGCACGCTCGTAATAGTCCATCAAAGACACATCGGCTGTGGTCTCATAGAGCATCTTTGTAAGGCGCAGCATATTGTAGGTGTTACATGTTTCAGGACCTTGTTCGCTTTTGAACATACTTGAAAAATCATCGGAAGGATGGAAATGCTCTCTTACGCTGTTGCCGCCTATGGAGATAGTGCGTCCCGACGTTACGATGTCCCAGAAATAGCGTGAAGCAGCATCCCAGTCGGAATTGCCGTCAATATCGGCTATGCGTTTGAATCCTATGACTTTAGGAATCTGAGTATTGGCATGCATTCCTGTCAGCCTGTCCTCTCTGCCGATAAGCGGGTCGAGGACAAAACGATGGGAGAATCGACGAGCCAAGTCCATGTATCGGTCATCGCCGCTGATTACCGCCGCATCGGCAAACACTTCGTTCAATCCGCCATGTTCGCTACGCAGCATATCCTGAATCTGCTCATCGGTAAGATTTGAAGTCATCCCATAGAACCAGTCGGTAAGCTTTATAAGTATCTCCTTTGCATCCTCGCGTCCGCACTGCTGATAAGCGTCACGGAGTCCGGCAAATATCTTGTGGATGTTGTAGAGCGGAACCCATCCTTCGTTCAGGCTGAATCCGCCTGCGCGGATATTGCCTTCCGACACTTCTTTCCATATTTTTCGTCCTCCGGGAGCGCCGCATAAGTAACCGTCGCCGGCGGCATCCTGGCATTCTTTAAGCTGGCGAAGAGTATAGTCAAGTTTCGCCCCTATCTCTTTATTGCCGGTGGAGGCATACATAAAAGCAAGGGCTGAGAGGTAATGCCCTCCTATGTGTCCGTTAAGTCCCGTATTCTCCCAGTTGGGATAATTCTCGGCTATTCTCGGCAATCCTGCCTCAGCCCTATAGGGCGCAATAAGACGGTCAGGATCCAGCGCAAGGAGGTATCGGATGTCGGCATCCTGCGCATCTTTAAACGCACTTGGTGTCAAACGCACATTCTCTACAGGAAAAGCGGTGAGTTTGGCATTGATGCCGACGGCATTTGCCGTCCCCGCCAATCCTATACCTAATGATGCGCAGATTAAGGTTAAATATTTCATAATTCACTAAATTTATTAATTACCAGTTTACAAATTTAATTAAATTATCCATAGGACACAAATTATGGAACCAATTCAAAGGTTTTGGAGCCGACTTGAAAGATTCATATAAAAACAAAGAGCCTGCGTTTCCGCAAGCTCTTTAGCTATTGATGTAAAATAAGGTGTTATCAGTTATGAAGTTCAAGCACAAAACGTGCGCCGTTGTGGAAAGTGTCGTCCAACGACAGCGATCCATTGCTTTTGGCTGCCATCAAGGAACAGATGGGAAGTCCGAGTCCGTCGCCCTGAGTAAGGTCATGCACGTCAGTAAACGGCTTGAATATTGTTCCTCTTATTTCTTCGGGTATTCCGGAACCGTTGTCAGTTACGATGAACTGCTGGGTGTGGGCACCGCGTTTTTTGTACTCAAGTGATATTTTTCCGTCAGCGGGAGTGTACAATGATGCATTGTAAAGCAAGTGGCGGAGTATTCTTGCCGTTGCCTCGGCATTGAATTTTGCCGACATCTTGGGAGCGTTCACATTGAGTGTCACTCCCGGTTTCACTTTATCCCTGATTTCGTCCATAAGCGCCTCACAGAAGGACTGCACATTGACATCCTCAAGGTCGTATTTCTCTTCCAATGAAGTTTCAAGATCTGACATCTCCTGGATATTGCGGGAGAATGACTTTAACGCCTTCACAGCCGGAAGATTCTTGTCGAGCGTGTCAAGGGTCGGCTCCATCTGAGTAGATATATTATGTATGAACTGAGTTTTAAGGGCATTGTGCTCGTTGGCTATCATGATAGTCTTTTTCTGCTTGCGGTTAAGCACCATATAGCGCATTAGTATTATGAAGCCGAACACAAGGGCAGCCACAAGTATGGCGGCTATGATGCCGAGTGTTATGATGATGCCGTTTTTCACGCTGATGGTATGTTCTTTCTCGGCAACTACCTTCTGGCTGTCGTCAAACTTCTTCTGCATCACCGAAAGCTCGTCCTTGGCGGTAACGGCGCGTATAGAATCGCTCCATTTGATATAGCTGTCGTAGGTACGCGCCACAAGACGTGAATTGTTCATCTTGATAGCGTTGTTTATAAGGGTCTTGTAGCTTTCATCGGCTTTGGCGTAATCATTCTTCGACTCGTAGTGCTTTATCACCTGATTTATAGCGGCATCGCCCTGCTTGGTGTTGCCGAAAGCATAGTAATAGTTGGCTTTGGAGTACTGGAAGTCGTTGTTTACTTCATCCTTGTTTATCTTCTTAGCGTAATCGCCCATCTTGTTTATCTGCTCCTGCGAACGAGGTGCGTTTTTAAGCTTTATGTACATCGCAAGGCGTTCCTTGGCGGTTTTATAATGAAGCTGGGGACGTTCTGTGCTGTCAGCCTTTTCCACGTCGGAAAACACTTGGTCCATTCGGTTAAGGAGCTTGAAAGCTTCCTCATAGTAGTTTTCACGGGCATAAAGCGCAGCTACCTTGGAGCCGGCATCGGCGGCTTTATCGTAATTTTTCTGATTAATGTAACCGTTATAGGCTAACAAAAATTTATACCGCGCTGTGGTGTATTCTTTCTGGTCAAGACTGTTTTGAGCCTGCTTTGCCAAATTGTCAGGCGAGGTTTGCGCATTGAGGCAACCTATGCCCAATGCTAAAACAAGGATGAATGTAAATAAATTTTTCATATGATATTTTTAGACATTTCTTAATATGGAGTACAAAGATATGTTTAAATTGTTGTATAAACCCAAAATTTTTAAAGAAAATAATCCACACCGATGAATTTTTAACAAATTCACCTATAAACCTTGTAGCCGCTTCAAGCGAAGGATGCGCCATTTTGTCACCTTGGATTAACTTTATTTAATACAAAAATGACATGATAATCGGGTGGTATTTTATTTGCAATATGTTATTGTAAAGAATACTAATTAATAACTAAGAAAATTATGGATACTCAAAAAGGTAAAATTGGTGTTACCACAGAGAATATTTTCCCTGTCATTAAAAAATTCCTTTATAGTGACCACGAAATATTCTTGCGTGAGCTTGTAAGCAATGCGATAGACGCTACTCAGAAGATGCGCACACTTTCGTCGTTCGGCGAATATAAAGGCGAGTTAGGCGACCTGAAAGTGAAAGTATCGGTTGACAAATCGACAGGAACTCTTACAGTAAGCGACCATGGTATAGGCATGACAGCCGCCGACATTGACAAATACATTAATCAGATAGCATTCTCTGGAGCCGAAGAATTTTTGGCTAAATACAAGGATAAAGCCGAAAACATCATCGGTCACTTCGGTCTTGGTTTCTATTCCGCTTTTATGGTGTCAAAAAAAGTGGAGATACGCACCCTGTCCTATCAGGAAGGCGCGGAAGCCGTAAGCTGGGTGTGCGACGGTTCGCCTGAGTTTGAGATGAAACCTATCGAAAAGGCAGAACGCGGTACTGACATAATCCTTTACATTGACGAAGAAAACAAGGAATTCCTCGAACAGTCCCGCATCGACACTCTTTTGAAGAAATATTGCCGCTTCTTGCCCGTGCCTGTGGTTTCAGGAAAGGAACAGGAATGGAAGGACGGAAAATATGTGGACACTGACAAGGACAAGGTAATCAACAACACAGAGCCTGAATGGACCAAAAAACCGTCGGAACTTAACGATGACGATTACCGCCGTTTCTATCGCGAACTTTATCCCGGACAGGACGATCCTCTGTTCTGGATTCACCTGAATGTCGACTATCCTTTTACCCTCACCGGTATTCTCTATTTCCCGAAAATCAAGAACAACATCGATGTTCAGCGTAACCGCATCCAGCTTTACTGCAACCAGGTGTTTGTGACTGACTCCGTAGAGGGCGTAGTGCCTGAATTTATGATGCTGATGCAAGGTGTGATCGATTCACCAGATATTCCGCTGAATGTGTCACGTTCTTATCTGCAAAGCGACACCGCAGTCAAGAAAATATCCACTTACATCACTCGTAAAGTTGCTGACCGCCTTGAGGAAATATTCAAGAACCACCGCGAAGACTACGAAAGCAAGTGGGACGACATCAAGATATTCATCGAATACGGCATGTTGACCGATGAAAAATTTGCTGAACGCGCCATGAAGTTTGTCCTCGTCAAGGACACTAACAATAAGTATTATACTCTTGAAGAGTACAAGACACTTATCGAAGCTAACCAGACTGACAAGGATGGCAATGTAGTGTACCTCTACACTACCGACCCCATGGCTCAGTACAACTACATCAACGCGGCAACCGACAAGGGTTACAGCGTGCTCGTGATGGACGGACAGCTTGACAGCCATTTCATAGGATTCCTTGAGCAGAAGCTCGAAAAGTCCCACTTTGTGCGCGTCGACTCTGACACCATCGAGAATCTTATAAGAAAAGAGGACAAGAAAGCCGCTGACCTCACTCCGCTTCAGGTGAACATCATGACCACCCTATTCAAGTCGCAGATTCCGGCTGTGGAGAAGTCTGAGTTCCTTGTGTCGTTTGAGGCTATGTCACCTGAGTCAGCACCGTTGATGATTACTCAGAACGAGTACATGCGCCGAATGAAGGACATGGCTGCAATGCAGCCCGGCATGTCGTTCTACGGTGAATTGCCCGACAGCTACAACCTGATTGTCAACACCGAGCATCCTCTCGTAAAGGCAATAAAGGACAATGCCGACAATGCAATAGGCGCAACAGTGGCTCCTATCTCCGAGAATATCGAAAAGGACAACGCTGAAATCACAAAACTCCGTGAAGGCGCAAAGGACGGCAAACTCAGCGATGACGACAACAAAAAAGTCACCGACCTTGAACAAGAGGTAAGCACTCTGCGTGACAAGGAATCGAAGACCATCTCGGACTATGCCGCACAGCAGCCCACAGTCAAGCAGCTTATCGACCTCGCCCTTCTCGGCAACGGACTCCTCAAAGGACAGGACTTAAGCAACTTCATCCGCCGCTCCATCGACCTGATGAAGTAATCCCACCCCTCCAAACATAACCAAAGCGGCTCATCGAGGCACTCCCCCCATGAGCCGCTTTATTTTATCCACACCTATACATTCATCACCACATTCTTATCATCCGCTTCATCCATTTCATCTGCTCCATTCATTTCGTCTATCTACTTAGTTAATCTCATTCCGCTTCATTCATTTCATTCCGCATCCGCATCAGAAAGCCTGGCCCCACAGTGCTGACAAAATAATCCATCTATATAGTAGTAAAATTAGAGAAAGATTTCTTGTTATTAATAAATTAATTAGTATTTTTGTAAGCGTTAATTCATTTCTCAATGACACCTCCAAAATTATACATAATAGCAGGATGTAATGAGATAGAAATAATCCAATATATATATATAATAATGTGTATATGAGAGTGCGATTAAGTGCGTGTATTGCAGGTGTTATTTTTTTCGTTGCTATGGGATGCCGACCTCATTTCGCCCCTGACAACGACACTCACGCCATTGCCTTGAATGTCGACTCTTTGCTTGAATTGCACATTGATACCCTGAATAACCATCTTCCTTATGAACTTTCAAAAGGGTTAGTATTCCATGACATCATGCTTTTGGATGACTGCGTAATATTCCACTACTGGTGTAACTGGAAGGACCTTGACACCCCGGGATTTATTGAAGCCAATAAAGACACTTTCACTGAAATGTTCCGAAGGATATTCAAGGACATGGCGCAGTACCCTGAAAAATATGGACCCATCACCACCGTTCTTACTCTTGCCGGAGAAAGCGGCAAAGAGCTGAGAGCAAGCATCAAAACACGCAAACACGGATTCAGCCATTCCTTCAAAGTGTTCACAGTAGAAGAACTGAATGAACTGACATCGGACTACCTCCTTATAAAGGACAATAAATAAGAGACCGGAAATGAAAGCGAGTTTCATTCCCGGTCATAGAATTCTTCAATTTATTGCTTAATTGCAGCCCTTTGGGATTAGGGAACAGCAATATTTAGAATGGTTCTTTTTCTTCGACAAGAGGGTCAACGGGTGTGTCGTTTTTCTCGGCGTAAGTCTCTTTGATAAGGAATACACATGCACCGCCTACAATCAACAGGACACCGGCAAGAATAATCATGTTAAGCTGATGTTGACCGCCAAGCAGGCTGAATATTACACCTCCGAGTATAGCTGCCACAATCTGCGGAATGGTAATAGTACCATTGAACAGCCCCAGATATGCTCCCATGTGCTTACCTGAGATGGAGTTAGTGAGGATGGTGAACGGCATAGCCAACATTGCAGCCCATGCAGTACCTACCATCAGATAACTGATGAAAAGAAGCCACTTGTCGTGGAAGAAGAATGTGGATATAAATCCAATACCTCCTATCACGAGGCTTAAGCAGTAAGCGAACCGGCGGTTCTTGAACCGCGGGAGGAATATTGCCCATATGACAGATCCGATAGCCTGAACGGCAAACAGAATTCCGCTCCAGTTGGCAGCTTCATTATAGTTAAGAGTTTGAGTTCCTTGCGAAGCATCCCATCCGTAGGCTTGTTCAGCCACAGCACCAGTATTGTAAGTCCACATGTACATAAACGCCGCCCAACAGAAGAACTGCACCAATCCTACAGTCCAGAATACTTTAGGCGCTTTGACGAGAAGATGCACGAAATTGCTCTTTTCTTCCTCGCCGTTGGACTCTGTGATGCCGTGGTATTCAGCATATTCCTTCGGGGGCATCTCTTTTACCTTAAAGAAGGTGTAAATCACACAGGCGATAAGGATGGCTGCGCCTCCGTAGAATGAGTAGGTAACCGAGTCAGGGACCTTATTGCCTTCAGCGACATTGCTCACCCCTATCCAAGCAAGGACAAACGGGAAAATGAATCCCACCACCGAACCGGCATTGCAAAGGAAACTTTGAATAGAATAGGCAAGTCCTTTCTGTTTCTCATTGACCATATCCCCTACCAGCATCTTGAACGGCTGCATGGAGATGTTGATGGACACATCAAGGAACATCAACGCTACGGCTCCGAACACTAAGGCAGCACCCACCGTGAAGTGGAAACTTCCGGCATTAGGCAACAAAGCCATTACAATCACTGCAAGGATAGAACCGAACAGCAAGTAAGGCAACCGACGACCGAAACGGTTCCAAGTACCGTCGCTTAGAGTACCGATGATAGGTTGGATAATAAGACCGGCAAGAGGAGGAAGAATCCAAAAATAGCTTAAATTGTGTGGGTCAGCGCCAAGAGTGGCGAAGATACGGGAAATGTTGGCACTTTGGAGAGCGTAAGCTATTTGTACGCCAAAAAATCCAAAGCTCAGATTCCACAATTTCCAGAAACCCAGGTCTGGTTTTGTTTTTGTTTTCATCTGTTTTAGGTTGTATATGACAAAATCTTTAGAACTATCTGCAAATATAACATTTTTTATCGTTATAAGGTGTGAGATTGAGGAAAATTTGTTTAATTTCGTAAGATAATCCGACAGAACCAACACATATATGACTGAAATTACCAATAAAATCAAGAAAATGGTGTCCTCACTTGACAATATCAAGGAGAGAAAAGCCTATGGACTATTTGTAGCCGAAGGCACTAAATGCGTGCTCGACACGCTGAACCATTTTCAGCTAAAATATATTTTCGCTACTCCCGACTGGATAAAGAACCACCGCACCTATGTGGAAGGGCTGGACATGACCGAGGCGAAACGTTCCGACTTGATTTCAATGAGTCATCTTGCCACTCCGCCCGATGTGCTTGCGGTATATGAAATTCCAGAATACGAACTGATCGCCACAGAAGCGGCGGACAATCTGGTAATAGCCTTGGATTGCGTGCAGGATCCCGGAAATCTTGGCACAATAATGCGTGTGGCTGACTGGTTCGGGATAAAAACCATAGTGTGTTCCCACAATAGCGTGGATGTGTTCAACCCTAAAGTCGTGCAGTCGACCATGGGTGCCATATCGAGAGTCAAGGTTGTGTACGTGAATCTTGAGGATTATCTAAGGCAGATTCCTGCCGATGTGCCTGTATACGGCACATTCCTTCACGGCAACAACATATACACTACATCCTTATCATCGCATGGAGTGATTGTGATGGGCAACGAAGGACAAGGCATATCGCCACAGGTGGCAAAATGCGTCACTCACCGCATTACCATTCCGTCATTCCCCCCTGATGCCGCTACAAGCGAATCACTTAATGTGGGAATGGCAACAGCCATAACCGTGAGCGAGTTCCGAAGAAAAGAGTTGAACAACTAATACCTGAATAATAATGGCAAAGAACCTTAAGAGTGTGTGGTTTTGCTCCAATTGCGGAGTCGAGTCGTCAAAATGGGTGGGCAGATGCCCCGATTGCGGCGAATGGAACACGATGGTGGAGGAGAAAGTGAAGCCCAAGACATCGAGGAGTATGACTTTCGAACGTGAAACCAAATCGGTGCCTAAACCTATATCACAGATTGAGACACAGAACGAACTACGCATACACATGCCAAGCGAGGAACTCAACCGGGTGCTCGGCGGCGGTCTTGTGGCAGGCTCCTTAGTTCTTATAGGAGGAGAACCGGGCATAGGCAAATCCACGCTCGTCCTGCAGAATATACTGTCGATAAGAGGCCGCACTATATTATATGTGTCGGGGGAAGAAAGCGCAAGCCAGCTTAAGATGCGTGCTGACCGTATAGGAAAGTTGAGCGATAATTGTTACATTGTGTGCGACACATCATTGGAATCCATCATGGAGAATATCGACAAGGTGGATCCGCAGCTTGTGGTGGTTGACTCGATACAGACCATCGCTTCCGATGCAATAGAAAGCGCAGCCGGAAGCGTGAGCCAGGTGAGAGAATGCGCGGCGCAATTGTTACGATACGCCAAATCATCGGGTTCGCCGGTGATTCTTATAGGACATATTAATAAGGAAGGCTCTATAGCCGGACCGAAAGTCCTTGAGCATATCGTGGACGCGGTTCTGCAGTTTGAGGGGGACAGGCATTACATGTACCGAATATTACGCAGCATAAAGAATCGGTTTGGCTCGACATCGGAATTGGGAATATATGAGATGGTGCAACGAGGATTGCGCGAAGTGTCCAACCCCTCGGAACTGCTTCTGTCCCAGAACAACGGAGAGGAACTTTCAGGCGTGGCGGTAGGAGTTACCCTTGAAGGAATACGCCCGTTTCTCATCGAGACCCAGGCACTTGTGAGCACAGCGGCTTACGGAACTCCGCAGAGAAGCGTCACCGGATTTGACTCCAAACGCATGAACATGCTCTTGGCTGTCCTTGAAAAAAGAGTAGGTTTTAAACTAGCACAGAAGGACGTGTTTCTGAATATAGCCGGTGGACTCAAAGTAAATGATCCGGCTCTTGACCTTTCGGTGATATGCGCTATTCTTTCCTCCAATGTCGACATGGCTATACCCACCAATGTGTGTATGTCGGGCGAAGTGGGACTGTCAGGCGAAATCCGTCCCATTACACGCATAGAACAACGCATTCTGGAGGCTGAAAAGTTAGGATTTTCCAGCATGTTGATTCCTAAAAACAATCTTAAGGGCTTCGACACATCACGCCTCAAAATAAAATTAATGGAGGTGGGAAAAGTGGAAGAAGCTTTCCGTGCTTTATTTGCGTAGCGATTTCCTATGATTTTTGATGCGGATTAAGAATTATGTGTTAAACGCAAAGTGGAGAATTGGCAAAAATTGCCGATTTTTAGTTCCATTTCACATAATTCTGTTAACAATTGCCTTTAACATACGTTAAACCCGCAAAAAAAAGTTGACTAACATTTTGTATATTATAATTCTTTGCATAATTTTGTCAAACGTTAATAAGAAGTAGATTTATTCATAGCACAATCTTATGCCATGAGAAGCGATTCCCAAAAGCATTTACGATTGAAGAAATAAGCAAGGATGCCGCTACTGCTATTATCGCGACATCAACTGCGAGATATGTTATGCCATATTGGGAGTACATGCCTTTGCCATTATAAGAAGATGTTTGTGCAAAGAATCTTTTAACCATGCACTTTCGTAAGAGTTCCTTGAAACTCAAATACCTTCTTGGCTCCTATATGGCATAATTTTTTCGTAGTTTTCCGAACCTCTGCATAGTCTACCGTTGTTCTTTATCTATAAAGAATACGTAAACAATGGAACATCACAATCACCATCACGGGCTGTCAGGCGAAGACGAACATCTAAACCGCGCTTTTTACTGGGCGATATCCCTTAATCTTATTTATGTGCTTATAGAATCGGGATTCGGATTCTATTCCAATTCCATGGGGCTGCTGTCCGATGCGGGACACAATCTCAGCGATGTCGCGTCACTGTTCATATCGCTCATTGCTTTCAAAGCAGCGAAGCGTCCGCCTACCCTACGGTTCACTTACGGCTATGGTCGCGCAACAATAGAGGCATCGCTTGCCAATGCCGTGATTCTCTATGTGGCGGTGATACTTATAATAATAGAAAGCATAAACAAGCTACTTAATCCGGTGGCTGTGGAAGGCGATGTGATAGCATGGGTTGCCGGTGCAGGGGTGATAGTGAACGGCGCAACCACATGGATATTGATGCGCTACAGCCACAAGGACTTAAACGTGAAAGGAGCGTTCATGCACATGCTTGCCGATACGTTCGTGTCGATAGGAGTAGTGGTGTCAGGTATTGTCATTCAGTTCACTGGATGGAACTTCATCGACCCGGTGATTGGAATAGTGATAGCCGTGATTATAGCCGTCACCTCTTATTCTCTGCTCAACGAAAGCATGCGACTTGCATTGGACGGAGTTCCTAAAGACATCGACATCAAGAAAGTCGAAAGCAGCATTCTTTCCGTGCCGGGCGTGAAATCACTGCACCATCTGCATGTGTGGTCCATGAGCACGACAAAAAATGCGCTGACTGTGCATGTGATAGTCGACAACCCGAATGACATCGACGATGTAATAGCACGAGTTAGAGATGCTGTGACACGACAAGGAATAGCACATTCAACAATAGAAGCCGAGACCAGGGAACATAACTGCTGCACCTCGCCGGGATGCATATGAGAAACGATAAAATAAAAAGCCGCATCATTGATGCGGCTTTTTGCTTGAGTGACTCCTACAGGATTCAAACCTGTAA
>DAAL01000004.1 GCA_001701065.1 Bacteroidales bacterium GP4 | reverse complement strand
CAGGGGGCAATCTGCACCGACTTTTCCAATAGTCTCACTTTTTATTTAGTTGGTTATTCATCTTGTCTATCGCTTCCTTGATGGCAAAGTGACCCTCCACTAATGCGCCGTACTGTTTGGATTGGTCGGCTTCATATTCGCTGTGGGTCGCCTCATACTCGTCAAGGACGGTCGAAGTGTCCTCAAACTGACGCTGCAAGGTCGTTAACATCACCTTGACTGCGTTATCGATCATTCGTTCTGCTCGTTGCTTCATCTTTGGAAGTTTTTAGTGGGAGGTCGGGGAATCGAACCCCGATACTTGCGCCATGGTCGCTCACCTTCCGGGCCTCCCTGATTCCCCGGCGCAATTTGGCAAACGCCGGGGAGTGGAAAAATTTACTTTGCCTTTCGGCTTTCTCGGCTCTCCTGCCGAAGGATCGCCCTCTCTTGGGTCTAACCCTCTTTATCTTTTACGAGGTATCTGTTAAGGATACCGCAGACTATCTCTTTAGCTTGACCGATGCCATCTTTGTATCCACGTGCGTAGCCGGGAGCTTGTGACAGGTAAGCGTGGCTTCCGTTTGCCCATCGGCGTATTTCCTCAAGCGCCATCTGCTCGGCATTCTCCTTGCCGCTCGACTTGACTTAGCTCAAAATTCAGATGACTAAGCTCGTTAATTGCAGCTGTCAGTTCTGACGAGGTGTGTGCCTTGTCAACTTTGCGCTTTGCAACGCAGATATCTTCTTCGATTTCAGTTATTGTTCTCATTGCTTTATTCGTTACAGGTGATTGACCAGAGAAGCCTTTGCAGCTCGCCTCTCAGCTCTTGGCTGGCTACACGCTGAAGGGTCTCGGCTACGTTAGCCATGATGCTTGAGCTTGTCGGGTACTGACTGCCCTCAACAAGCGTGCGCTCAATGTTCTCAATGTAGTTGCCCAGCCATGTCTTGATCTTGTCGAGGTCATCCCACGAGGTCATCGGGCGAAGCTCACGCACAGCCTTGAGGTTTACCTGTGCCTTATACATGTCGTCACCATACCAGCGGAAGAAGTATTCATAGTCCTCGTTCATCTTGAGGGCATACTTTTCCACATTGCGCTCGTACTTGCGAAGCACGCTCTTGTACTCATCCTTGAAGATCTCAAGTATCTCCAGCTTGGTCATTTTCTTTGTCTCACTCATAGTTGTTTATTTTTCGTTTTTTATTGCTTTATATCTTTCTGAAATCATATCGGCCATCTTGTCGATCTCGTCAGCCTTGATACCGAGGGCGAGGTAAAGATCTTCATCCTCGGAATCCACAAGTGAAAAATCCTCGTCCTCATCCTCAGCTATCATCATACTCATCAGCTCCTCGATGGCATAGTGAAGACTTGTCGCCATCGAAATGACTCGTGCCATCTGGCGGGTCTTTTGTTCTTTGATTTCGTTGTTGGTCATAATCTTAAATTTGTTAAAATCGCGGCTTTTTTGTATCTTTGGCCGCTCGTTCCATTAGGAACACGCTGCAAATATAGTATGAATTTTTCATACTACAAAATAATTCGTCGTAATTTTTCATATTTTCGCTCGCAATGGATGAAAATTTCAGATTTATCGCAATCATTGACTCTTTAAGGGCTCAAGGAGTCATAAATGATTATGTCCAAGTAGCCAAGGAACTGCAAACAAACAAAGCTGCTATCAGCGACATAAAAAGTGGCAGAAAAAAGCTTTCCATAGAAATGTTGCGCCGCCTGAAATTATCATACCCTACTTGCAATGTTGAATGGGTTATAACTGGGGAAGGTGAACCCTTTATCAATGCTGAAAGTAACAAAATAAATTCCTCTCCAGACACAATAGTTTTCATTAATAAAATCTCAGAGCAAGCACAAGAGATTGGACGACTAAAAGCCCGTATTGAAGCCTTAGAAGCGGGGGAGACACGACCGCCGGTCCCTGCCTATGTCCGTTCTACATCGAAGGAGACTGCAGATCTCTGAAACCTATGTCTAAGCATGACCTCCTTCGCTTGATTAACACCCAATGTCACATGAATTGACCTTTGAGATGTTCGCTGTGATATCGTCGGGAACCACTGGAATCCACCCCTCCACCCCTTATTTTGACCGTCACCCCCTCTTTTCACCATCGTTTAGAACCTAAAACGCTGAATTACCGCTATATTAATAATGTGGAGATTGAAAAGTAGGGGTTTCTAAGTTCGCAACGAACCCCCGCTTTTACCATTCCATTTTTGAGTAACGGTATTTTGCCCCTATCAGCTTTTTGCACCTCAACGGACTGAAACCTGTCCGTCTAAGTTTTTCAAAGTGTCCGTCTAAAATGTCCGTCTAAGCGTCCGTTTAATTCAAAAAGCAGCCCGAAATCGAACTGTTTGGACACAAAAATAGGGAACCGGCTGGCTCCCTTCTCTTATGGCGTTAATATGCCGTTATAATACTCTTAGAATCCTATCCGGATCATTCACGGCAACTATCCCCACGAGGACACGTTATAAGCGTTGACTGCTTGATACACGCCTTTTTAGTCATTACCGTGCCTCCTCCGCTCAATCCGGCACGACGTAGGTAATCATACCCACAACCCACTTCATCAGGCGTTAAAACGGTAAATATGGCGGCGATTGAGCCAAAATATAGATCCCGGCGCTTACCGATAAGATGCACATGTATCACTTTCACTGGTCCCATAGTCCTAATATTTCCTGCAAAATTACACAAATAACCGTTATATGCAACCTTTTTGACTTTACAAAGTAACGAAACGGGCATAAAAATAACCGGCACACAACCGGCTCCACTACCCCATCATCCATCTTGATCAGCGGCTCAACCCGTCGAAACCCCGGTCAAAACTATTGCAAGCCCGGCGACAATCCCGATTAAACCATGCGCAGCCCTCGTGTAAACTTTTCGGCTCAAAAATTAAACCGAAATCCAATCCATGTTAACTTTCGGAACATTTCGTTTTCACCACCTCATCATCCCTCACCACACCTAACTCACTGAAATAAAAAACCTTTCACAAAATCACGCCGCTCACCTCAAGCAACGCTTCGTTCTGTGCCCCATA
>DAAL01000105.1 GCA_001701065.1 Bacteroidales bacterium GP4 | reverse complement strand
CATTCCGCAACCAAGTTTATCGGCGGTCACGGTTCAAGTCTTGGCGGCGTGATAGTGGACGGCGGAACATTTGACTGGTCGAAGCATCCCGACAAGTTTCCCACTCTTGCCAAGCCCGATCCGAGTTATCACGGAGCGGTGTTCTCCGAAGTAGCCGGACCGGCGGCATTTGTGACACGTATACGTGCCGTCCTTCTCCGTGACACTGGAGCTACCATATCGCCTTTCAATGCCTTCATTCTGCTGCAGGGACTTGAAACATTGTCCTTACGTGTTGAACGGCATGTGGAAAATGCGCTTAAAGTTGTTGAATATCTGTCAAAACACCCCAAAGTGGTTAAGGTGAACCATCCTTCGCTTCCTGACCACCGTGACCATGAACTGTACCGTAAGTATTTCCCCGGCGGCGCAGGAAGTATATTTACATTCGAGATAAAAGGCGGTCAGGAGGAGGCATGGAAGTTTATCGATGCTCTTGAGGTGTTTTCGCTTCTCGCCAACGTGGCTGATGTAAAGAGTCTTGTCATACATCCGTATACCACTACCCACTCGCAGATGTCGCCTGAGGAGCTTGCGCAGCAGCACGTCACTCCCTCCACTGTGCGGTTGTCCATCGGCACCGAGCACATTGACGATATCATCGAGGATCTTGACCAAGCGTTCGACAAAATTTAAACCCTAAACATTCTGATAGGAGAAATCTAAGAAACTGTTTTAGGTGGTGGGGCTGTCCGTCATGGATGGCTCCATTTTTTTGCGTTTTGTGGCGTCTTTTGAGTACGTGTTTAATGATGGGATGGTATATATTCTGCATAAAAATGCATTTTAGCTCTGTCTTTACCGATTTTGATGGCAAAAATCGTAAAAAATATATTCCAGTATATCAACTGATTACGGAAATTTATATGTTAAAAAACATAGTTTTGTTGCGTATTTTTAAACTCTAATCTAACTTTGCGCCAAGTTTAAGTGTATATATTAACGAAGCAACCGATATAAGATAGGTGCTCAAAGAAAGTTTTAGGTTTAATTAAATTAATGTTATTATGAACAAAATGATTCAGTTAATGAAGAATGGTCTTAACGCTTACGTTAAGGTAGTCAGTGATAACAACAGTCTACGTAGCGGACGTGTTCAAAGATGATTCTTTATTAACTAAGCTGGACGGCGGAAACGCCTTGATTTAGTCTGCCCAACACAGACAAGTAAATTTACTAATTAAAAGTATGTTATTATGAACAAGATGATTAAGTACTTCAAAGTTGGGGTTGACTGTTATGTTAGAAACATGCGAGAACATAACTATTTCCGGGTAACCGGCGATTGCACCCCGGTAGAAGAGGATTAAGCATCTTCTTTACAGAGAAAAAGTTTTTGAGAGATTGCTTAGAATGTTGAATATTTAAAAATTTAAGCATTATGAAAAATTTATTTAAAACAGTACTTAAGTGGTACTTTGAGTCAGCAGCTGAAATGTATCGTTAGTTGACTCCCCAAAATGGACATTTATTTAGTCCATTATATTGAGAAGAAGAAGTTTAACAATATACGGAATCGTGAAATTTCACGGTTCTTTTTTTATGCCTTCCGGTGACGTATGAAGTTTTATTTAAGAAAAAATTTAATTTTTTCACCTTTGATTAAACCTTTTGACAATAGGGGACTCTAAATGATAACATGAATCCTGATTACCAGAAATCACATTCATCAAATTATCCTATTGTTTAAATCAATCTAAAATTAATTTCAGGCAATGAAAAAGAAGTATCTATCAGCCCTGTTGACTTTGCTTTTCGCAGGGACTGCATTTGCCCAGTTTGGCAGGCAAGTCGACAATGGGCCTGCAAGTCTTAAGGACGCTTACAACGGCTATTTCACCGTGGGTGTCGCCGTGAACCAGCGTAATGTTTCTGATCCCGCTCAGATGGAATTGATCAAGAAAGAGTTTAACAGCATCACTGCCGAGAACGACATGAAGTCGGGTGAGATTCATCCTGCGGAAGGTGTTTGGAACTGGGAGAAAGCTGATAAAATCGCTGATTTCTGCCGTAAAAACGGCATTAAGCTCCGCGGTCACTGTCTTGTGTGGCATGCGCAGTTCTGTGACTGGATGATGAAGGACAAGGACGGCAATCCTGTGTCGAAAGAAGTGTTCTACTCACGCTTGCGTGACCACATCCACACAGTTGTCAACCGTTACAAGGATGTAGTATATGCCTGGGACGTTGTGAACGAGGCTATGTCCGATGCCGGAAGAGGTTTTAGAGGCATGGAGCCTAACCCTTACCGTGAAAGCAACCTTTACAAGTTGTGCGGCGACGAGTTTATCGCTAAGGCTTTTGAATATGCTCATGAAGCTGACCCCAATGCAATCCTTTTCTATAATGACTACAATGCAGCCACTCCTGCCAAGCGTGACCGCATCTACAATATGGTTAAGAAAATGCAGGCTGCCGGTGTGCCCATAACCGGTATCGGTATGCAGGGACATTACAACATCTATGGTCCTTCAATGGCGGATGTTGATTCAGCTCTTACCAAATATTCCGAACTTGTTAAGCACATCCATGTTACTGAACTTGACGTGCGTTGCAACGAAGAGATGGGAGGTCAGCTCCGCTTCTCTCGCGGAACCAACAACGTTATGGCTCCTTATCTGTCGACGCTTCAGGAGGACCAGTACGGCAATTTGTTCCGCATTTACCGCAAGCACAAGGATGTGATTGACAATGTGACTCTTTGGAACCTTTGCGACGGCGACTCTTGGCTCGGCGTTAACAACCATCCTCTGCTTTTCGACGAGAACCTCAAGCCCAAAAAAGCTTACTATGCAGTAAAGAACTTTAATCCCGAGCTTGAAAACCGTGTCCCGAAAGAGGACTTCGTGCCCAATCCCAAGAACCAGCCCGGTCAGCAGTATCCTATGGTTAACTCCGAGGGATATGCCCGCTTCCGCATTGATGCGCCCACAGCTAAATCCGTTATCGTAAGCCTCGGTCTTGGCGGCACAGGCGGTACTGTACTGCACAAGGACAAGGACGGTGTGTGGACAGGTACCACCGCTGGTCCGATGGATGAAGGTTTCCATTACTATCACCTCACAATTGACGGCGCTACAGTCAATGACCCCGGAACCCACAATTACTTCGGTTCATGCCGTTGGGAAAGCGGTATAGAGATTCCGGCTCACGACCAGGATTTCTACGCTGTAAAGGATGTTCCTCACGGAAATGTTCAGCAGGTGTTGTTTAATTCACCGAGCACCGGACAGCACAGAAGAGCGTTTGTGTACACTCCTGCCGATTACCACAAAAATTCCAAAAAGAAATATCCGGTGCTGTATCTGCAGCACGGTTGGGGCGAAAACGAAACTTCATGGCCTGAACAGGGACATGCCAATCTTATCATGGACAACCTCATTGCCGAGGGTGCTATCGAACCGTTTATCGTTGTAATGACCTACGGTATGACCAACGATGCCAAGTTTGGTTCAATAGGTTCGTTCAATGTGAAAGACTTCGAGACAGTGCTTGTCGACGAGCTTATCCCTTATATCGATGCCAACTTCCGCACCAAAGCCAACAAGGAGAACCGTGCTATGGCAGGTCTTTCGATGGGCGGTATGGAGACAAAGAGCATAACTCTCTCTCGTCCTGAAGTGTTTGGCTACTACGGCTTGTTGAGCGGCGGCACTTATGCTCCGTCCGATCTTAAGGTTAAGCCGAGACTTATCTTCACTTCCTGCGGATCCAAAGAGAATCCTGACGGTGTGAAGAAGTCAGTGGAAGACCTTAAGGCAGCCGGATTCAATGCGGTGTCTTACGTTTCGGAAGGCACTGCCCATGAATTCCTCACTTGGCGACGCAGCCTGCGCGAAATGGCTCCGCTGCTGTTTAAATGATTATGAGTTAAAAATAATGTAGATGCAGGGACAAGGCGCAATGCTTTGTCCCTGTTCTTTTTGTTCCCTTTTTTCTTTGTGCGTTGCCTTGAAGTGACTATATTTGCGGAATGAATAAGATGACTATAATAGTGGACGGCATGAAAGTCCATGCCCGCATAGGGGTGCTTCCGCAGGAAAGGACAGTGGGAAATGATTTCAAGGTCACGGTGACTGTCGACTATGCCGTGGACTCGTCGGCTACTGAACATGATGAATTGCCCGGAACGCTGAATTACGCTGAACTGATCGACCTGGTTAAGGACGTGATGAGCGAGCCTGCTATGCTTCTGGAGCATGTGGTGGCGCAGATTGTGAAGCGTATAAGGGCTAAGTGGAGTTATGTGACCGGAGGATCAGTTACGCTTGTAAAGCTTACTCCGCCCATCACCTGCGAAGTGGATGGAGTGGGGGTTATGTATAAATGGTGATGATTAAAGACGGATTATTGGGCTGAGATTTTATTTTTTCATTAATTACACGTAATTTTGCAGTCAGAAAAAATATTACGTAAAATTATGGAAAAGAACTTCAAGCGAACACTCATCACTACCGCCCTCCCTTACGCCAACGGACCGGTGCACATAGGTCACCTTGCAGGTGTGTATGTGCCGGCTGACATATATGCGCGTTTCTTACGTCTTCAAGGTAAAGATGTGATTATGATAGGCGGAAGCGACGAGCATGGGGTCCCCATCACTATAAAAGCGAAAGCCGAGGGTGTAACGCCTCAGGACATCGTCGATCGTTACCACAACATAATCAAGGATTCGTTTGAAGAACTTGGAATATCCTTCGATGTGTATTCCCGCACCACTTCCGATGTGCATCATGACACTGCAAGCGAATTTTTCCGCCGCCTTTACGACAAGGGCGAATTTGTGGAGAAAACATCCATGCAGCTTTACGATGAGGCGGCGGGTCAATTTCTCGCCGACCGTTACGTTACAGGCACTTGCCCTCATTGCGGAAACGAACGCGCTTACGGCGACCAGTGCGAACAGTGCGGCACATCGCTTAGCCCCGACGACCTTATAAATCCCAAAAGCGCGCTCACAGGAAGCACTCCCGTGAAGAAAGAAACCCATCACTGGTATCTGCCGCTTGACAAGTGGGAGCCTAAATTGCGTGAATGGATTCTGGAAGGGCACAAGGAATGGCGACCTAATGTGTACGGTCAGTGCAAGTCGTGGCTTGACATGGGTCTTCAGCCGCGTGCTGTGAGCCGTGACCTCGACTGGGGTATTCCCGTGCCGGTGGAAGGTGCTGAAGGCAAAGTGCTGTATGTGTGGTTCGATGCCCCCATCGGTTATATCTCCAATACCAAGGAGCTTCTTCCCGATTCATGGGAAAAATACTGGAAGGATCCTGAAACCCGCTTGATACACTTCATCGGCAAGGACAACATCGTGTTCCACTGCATCGTGTTCCCGGCAATGCTTATGGCTTACGGCGACGGGTATCAATTGCCTGACAATGTGCCGGCAAACGAGTTCCTGAACCTTGAAGGTGATAAAATTTCGACTTCACGCAACTGGGCTGTGTGGTTGCATGAGTATCTGAGGGATTTCCCCGGCAAGCAGGATGTGCTTCGCTACGTTCTCACTGCAAATGCGCCCGAAACCAAGGACAACGACTTCACATGGCGTGATTTCCAGGCGCGCAACAACAGCGAGCTTGTGGCTATCCTCGGCAACTTCGTGAACCGCGCAGTTGTGCTTACCCATAAATATTTTGACGGAATTGTTCATGCTGCGGGTGAGTATCAGGACATCGACAAGGGCGTGTTCGCTGAACTCGCTGAAATCAAGAAGTCGCTCACTGACAATCTTGAGAACTTCCATTTCCGTGACGCGCTGAAGGATGCTATGAACATCGCGCGTCTCGGCAACCGCTATCTTCAGGAAGCGGAACCTTGGAAGGTGGCTAAGACCGACATGGCGCGTACTGCTACCATACTGAATGTCGCACTTCAGATATGCGCCAGCATATCAATAGCTTTTGAACCGTTCCTGCCGTTTATGAGCGCTAAACTTCTTAAGATGCTCGGCGGCGACAAGATAACCTGGGACATGATAGGCTGCAATGACCTTATCCCTGCCGGTGCCAAGATAGGCGAGCCTGAACTTCTGTTTGAAAAGATAGAGGATGAAGTGGTGGAGGCGCAGGTGAAGCGTCTGCAGGACACAAAGAAGGCTAACCTCGAAAAGAACTGGCAGCCCGCTCCCCAGGCTGAGAATGTGGACTTTGACACATTCAAGCGTTGCGACATCAGAGTGGGTACGGTGCTTGAGTGCAAGAAAGTGCCTAAAGCCGATAAATTGCTGCAATTCCTTATCGACGACGGCATGAACAAGCGTACTATCGTGTCGGGTATCGCTAAATATTATAGCCCCGAGGACCTTGTGGGCAAGCAAGTGTGCTTTATCGCTAATTTTGAGCCTCGTAAACTCAAGGGTGTGCTCTCCGAAGGTATGATTCTTTCGGCTCAGAATCCTGACGGCTCACTGGTGGTGATAGGTCCTACGGGTCAAGTGCGTCCTGGTGCTCAGGTCATGTAAATGCCGATGTGCCACAGTGGCTGATTGATGATTCATAGATGATGAAAACTACAAGAAAACCTCACATACTCATTGTTTACACCGGAGGGACTATAGGGATGATTGAAAATCCCGAGACTCACACTCTCCAGCCTTTTGATTTTGCGCATCTCATTGACAATGTGCCCAAAGTCAAGATGCTCGACTATAAAATAGAGAATATACAGTTCAATCCTCCGTTGGACTCATCCGACATGAATCCTCAGTACTGGATGGAGATAGCAAGAGTGATTGAGCGCAATTTCGATAAGTTTGACGGTTTTGTGGTGCTTCATGGCACTGACACCATGGCTTATACGGCTTCGGCATTGTCGTTTATGCTTGAAAATCTGCACAAACCGGTCATAATCACCGGTTCGCAATTGCCCATAGGCGAGGTGCGCACCGACGGCGAGGAAAACCTTATCACCGCTCTACAGATAGCAGCGTCGACCGACATGAACTCGTCGCCGATGGTGCAGGAGGTGGCAATCCTTTTCGAGAACTACCTCTGGCGCGGCAACCGCTCCACCAAGATGAGCGCCGACAACTTCAATGCCTTTAAGAGCAATAACTATCCGTCGCTTGCCAAGATAGGGCTGGGTATCCATTTCAGTGAGGAAGCTTTGATGCGGCCCGCTGTGCGCCGTCCGCTGAAAGTGAGGTATGCAATGGACACCAATGTGATGTTCATCGACCTTCATCCGGGAATGACCGAGAAGATTCTGCGCCATCAGCTCAATACTCCCGATATAAAAGGTATAGTGCTGAGGACTTACGGTGCCGGCAATGCTCCCACTTATCCGTGGTTCACTGCGGCGATAAAGGAAGCCGTGAGACGAGGCATAGTGATAGTCAATGTCACTCAGTGCGTCAACGGCGGAGTGCACACCAAGCGTTACCTTTCGGGCGACCGCCTTGCCGCCGCGGGAGCGATATCGGGGCACGACATGACTTCCGAAGCTGCAATAACCAAGATGATGTATCTTTTCGGACTCGGATTGGAGCCTGACGATGTGCGCAAATACTTCGAGTGTTCGCTGTGCGGAGAGGTGACTTTATAAGCGCGGATGTGATGCAAAAGTGGTTTTGACGGAGCGTTTCTCGTCAAAAATTCATCTAAAATGATGAAAAATAGAATTTTATTGAAAAATTCAGGTCAGAGATTACCTCTAATTGAAAAAAAAGTGCGATATTTGCACTGCAAAAAAATCACGACTCTGCTGATGAGCAAGAGAGTTCGACAATACTTTGTAAATATAACTAAAAATACAACAACTATGACAAAAGCTGATATCGTAAACGAAATCGCAAAGAGTACTGGTGTGGAAAAAGCTGACGTTCTTAAAACGATTGAGCAATTCATGGAAATCGTTAAGGATTCTTTGGCACACGGTGAAAATGTGTATTTACGTGGATTCGGTAGTTTCATTGTAAAGACACGTTCTGAAAAGACTGCGCGTAACATTTCAAAGAACACTACTATTATTATACCTGAGCACAAAATCCCGGCATTCAAGCCCGCTAAGGTGTTCATGGAAGACGTGAAATAATATTATTAAGAGTAATCAACATATTTATTAACTTTCAAAATCGCGTACAATGCCAAGCGGAAAAAAAAGAAAAGGCCACAAGATGGCTACTCATAAGCGCAAAAAACGCCTTAGAAAAAACCGTCATAAGAAGAAATAAGCTAATTCCGGATTATTTCTATCTGTGACTTAATCAAAAAATCGATATACTGGAACAAACATGGCAATGAAGACCGGAATCGACATTGGCAGGTTTGTTCTTTGTGTATTTTAGGGAGGTGGTAGTTATCGGTTGATTGCCCCTCGCTGCCTTGACCGGTTGCCGTCGCCGGTCGACAGGCTGAACTAAATTTTGTGATGACGGCAAGATAAAAGTACATGAAAAGTGAACTTATAATCGATGTACAACCCAAAGAGGTGTCGATTGCATTGACCGAGGATACACGTCTTGTTTCATTACAGAAAGAGTCGCGTAATCCCACCTGCGCTGTCGGCGACATCTATCTGGCTCGTGTGAAGAAACTGATGCCGGGGCTGAACGCCGCTTTTGTGGACGTAGGTTATGGAAAGGACGCTTTTCTGCATTACTTGGATCTTGGCTCTCAATTTTCTTCTTATTATCAATTTTTGAAGCAAGCTCTTGACGACAAAAAGAAAGTGCCTTCCTTGTCAAAGTCAAAGCTTCTTCCCGATATCCCCAAGCGCGGTTCTGTGACCGATGTCCTTGAAAAGGATATGACCCTGATGGTTCAGGTGGCTAAAGAGCCCATTTCATCCAAGGGACCCAGGCTCACCACTGAGATATCTTTTACAGGACGCTACTTGGTGCTAATTCCGTTCAGCGATAAGATATCTATATCGCAGAAGATAAAGACCACCGAAGAGAAGGTCAGGCTGCGCCAGCTCGTGAACAGCATCCGGCCCAAGAACTTCGGGGTGATAGTGCGTACATCGGCTGAGGGAAAACGCGTGGCGGAACTGAACCATGAACTGAAAACGCTTCTGAAGTGCTGGGAAGATACAGTGCAGAAAGCGCAGTCATCGCCGGTGCCGTCGCTGATATTCGAGGAAGATAGCCGCATCGTGAGCATCTTGCGTGACGTGTTCAGCCCGTCGTTTGAAACAGTTTGGATAAACGACGTGGAGACATTTAATCAGGTGTCGAAGTATGTCGATCTTATTGCTCCTGACCGTCACGACATTGTTAAGCTGTATGCCAAGGATGAGCCTATTTTTGACCATTTTAATGTAACTCGACAGATAAAATCGTCATTCGGGAAAACGGTGTCGTTTAAGTCGGGCGCTTATATTATCATTGAGCACACGGAGGCTTTGCATGTGATTGACGTTAACTCCGGTAACCGTTCACGTGCTGCCAACGATCAGGAATCAAACGCTCTTGATGTGAATCTCAGGGCGGCTGATGAAATAGCTCGTCAATTGCGGCTTCGCGACATGGGCGGTATTATTGTCATTGACTTCATCGACATGAACAAAGGGGAGCACCGCCAGGCTCTCTACGATCACATGAAGGCTCTTATGGCAAATGACCGTGCAAGGCATAACATCCTTCCGCTGAGCAAATTCGGACTGATGCAGATCACCCGCCAGCGTGTGCGTCCGGCTATGGACATTGTGACTGCCGAGAAGTGCCCCTCATGCTTCGGGAAAGGAATGGTGCAGCCTTCATTGCTGTTTACCGACACTCTTAAGGAGAAACTTGAATATCTTATCAATGACTTGAAGGTGAAGGGATTCACCATGTATGTGCATCCTTATGTCGATGCTTATCTCAAGAAAGGATTTATATCCATGTACAAGCGTTGGCGCATGGAACTGGGCGGCAAGTTCAAGATTCGCCCTGACCAGTCACTTGCCTATCTTGAATACAAGGTCGTGGATAAGGATAAGAACGTGATTGAACTGGCGGAAGAGAAGGACATGGAGTCGTCCTCTTCCAAGAATAAAGCCAAAGCCAAAGATCGAGTAAATGAGGAATAATGCCTGACAGTGGGAACTTCCGGCATTCAGCGTCAGCTCTATGAGCGAGAAAACGCTTAAACTGATTAAAAAAGGGTTGCCCCGTGGATGGAGCAACCCTTTTTCTATGCCGTTTCCCGTGGGGGATTATGCGTTGGCAAGCGGTGACGGTACGTTGTACACGCGTGACGCAAGTTCCTGGTCGAGCATGTAAAGACCGAAACCATTGTCGCCGATAAGACGGAACTTGTCTATCAGCTGACGTGCGCTGTCCTCTTCCTCCACTTGTTCTTTGATGAACCAGTTGAGTTGATCGCAGGTGGGATAGTCTTTTTCAGCCTCGGCGAGTGCATAAAGCTCGTTGATGAGGGCGGTCACTTTCTTTTCGTGTTCGAGAGTGGCTTCAAACGCTGCAACGGGGTTGTCCCAGTGAGCGGGAACGCCGTCTATGGGCTGAAGCACTACACGGCCGTCGCGGGCGTTGATATAGTTCATGAATATCTGTGCATGGGCTTGTTCTTCCTGGAACTGGATGCGGAACCAGTTGGCGATACCCGGCTTTCCGTCGGCTTCAAAGTGGCATGCCATTGCGAGATAAAGATAGGCTGACCAAAATTCGGCGTTAATCTGTGCGTTTAGAGCACTTTCGATTTTGTTGTTCAACATTTTAACTTACAATTAATGGTTAATATTTAATCGCCGCAAAATTAAACAAAATTATTTTCACCCACAAAAAAATATTCACCAATCCCCACATATAAATGCGGGGATAACCACAAAGCATCGTCTTCGACGATTTCCTGCTGCCACCTTGAAGGGCACCAACCATCCCCAAGCCACAGCGTGGCGGAACAATTTTATGATTTATGGAGTCGGTTCTTGGTGCGGTCGTGGCGTTCCTTCGCGCGGAGGATGGCGTTAAATTTCTTGTTTTTGGATGGGGGATTGGTTTTCGGGGGCTTGGGAGCCGGAGGTTCCGGCATCTCGGGCGACTCGGGCAACTCGGGCAACTCGGGCAACTCGGGTGACTCCGTTATTGGTGCATTTTCCACGGCGGCTTCCACGGTATCGGTCACTGCGGTTTCTACTGTGGATTCTACGTGGATGGCAGGTTTTGTGGCTTTGGGGGTGCGAGGTTTGGACGCGCGTTTTGCACGGCGTGCTTCTTTGCGTGCTTCGATGGCTTCAATCTG
>DAAL01000108.1 GCA_001701065.1 Bacteroidales bacterium GP4 | reverse complement strand
CCAATAGGCAAAATATTTCTGTTGCGCTGTAGTAAGCTCCATTTTAATAAATTCTCCTTGGGCAGTGATCTGAGGGCTGACCGGGGCTGCAACGACTGCTTGGGGAGTTTGGTTGGTTTATTGGTATCTCTGTTCGGGGTTGTTAAACCGTTTCGGTCGTATTCAGATATTTAAAAGTTGCTCTAATCACAAAGTTACAAAATTTTTTGAGCGAAGTCAAGTAAATATGGTGGAAAGCGTAAATGAAAATGTGGATTTTGTGCGATTTTGTAAAACGGGGTATTAGAAAAATAAACGGTGCCGGGGAGGGCACCGTTTGTGGTTAGATAGCTGAGTTTGTGCTTTGGGCGGGAGCGGCGATGGTTATTCGTCGAGGTTGAAATCTTCGTCATCGTCGAGGTCGTCGAAGTCAAAGTCCCATCCGTCGTCGAAGGTGTCCTCTTTGAAGCGGGAGAGTTCTCGTCCTTCACGTTTGGTGGGTCGTCCAAGACCTTTCCTGCGGTCGATGAAGCCGTTGATTTTCACAACGTCGAGCAGGTCAAGTTCCGATTTCGGCGTGATATTTTCCATGTAGTCAGGCACCAACTTGGCTCCAAGGCGGTTGGCGGTAAGCGCTTTGACACGGAAAGAGTAGGTGACGGGCGGCTTTCTCACCTTGATAATGTCGTCCACTTTTATCACGCGCGACGGCTTGACCGCCGTGTCGTTGACCATGACTCTGCCTTTCTTGCAGGCTTCGGTGGCTATGGTGCGGGTCTTGAATATCCTCACAGCCCACAGCCATTTGTCGATTCTTTCTTCTGATGCTGCCATGGGGACGGGGTTATTTATTGTTGTAGTTGCACATAGCGAAGTCGATGCCTGACAGGCAGAATGCTTTGATAGCCTCACATGCCACCTCCACACGCTGGGGAAGCTGCTGACGCTGTTCAAGGGTGAAATGCCCCAGGACGTAATCAATCTGACCGCCACGTGGAAAGTCGTTGCCGATTCCGAAGCGGAGCCGGGGATAGGCGTTGGTGCCAAGCATCTCGGCTATGTTTTTCAGTCCGTTGTGTCCTGCATCGCTGCCGTTGGACTTTATGCGAATGGCACCGAAGGGGAGGGCAAGGTCATCCACGAGCACAAGGATGTGGTCGATCTCTATGCCTTCTTTGTCGCGCCAATAGCGCACGGCGTTGCCGCTAAGGTTCATGTAGGTCGACGGTTTAAGGAGCACAAGCTGCTTGTTCTTGACCCTTACACGCGCCACATCGCCGTAACGTTCAGTGCTAAAAGTAATATTGGATGCCTCAGCGAAGGCATCCAATATTCTAAATCCTATGTTGTGTCGGGTTCCGCGGTATTCGTCACCGATGTTGCCCAACCCTACAATGAGGTATTTCATGTCAAATCATTAAGCTTTAGCAGCGGCACCACGAGCGGCACGAGTCAACTGAACTGCGCAAACAACGGCATTCTTAGCGTTCATCAGTTCAAGACCTTCGAAGTGGAGGTCGCCAATCTGAAGAGTCTTACCAAGACCGAGGTTGTCGATATTGATAACAACGCGTTCAGGAATGTTGGTGTAGATAGCTTTAACCTTGATTTTCTTCATAGAAAGGCTGAGCTTACCACCGGCTTTAACACCCTCAGCGTGACCTTCAAGCTGAACGGGAACTTCCATAGTCACAGGCTTCTTGTCGTTGACTTCGAGAAGGTCCATGTGAAGGATAGTGTCCTTTACGGGGTGGAACTGGATGTCGCTCAACACAGCGTTTCGCTTTTCGCCGTTAAGGTCAAGCTCGATAGCGTAGATGTCAGGAGTATAGATGAGTTTACGTACATCTTCAGCCTTTACAGTAAGGTCAGTGGTGATGATGCCACGGTTACGTTCGATTTCTACGATTTTTTCGCCCGGTTTAAGAGTGCCGGTAAAAGGAAGAGCTACAATCTCTCCACCGTTAAGCACTACGGGAATTTTTTTCTCAGCGCGGATGGCTTTAGCCGCTTTCTTGCCGAGGTCAGTACGCGGTTCGGCGTTTAATTGATAAGTTTTCATTTTGTGTTACTCAAAATTAAGTGATTAAAATTACTTTGCTCCTTAATTTCCCATCACACGGGATGCTAAAAAGCGGTGCAAAGGTACGACTTTTTTTTAACACTTGCAATACATGCGGGCAAATTGTGAAAAAAGAAATAGCATCCGAGGGGTGTCGGATGCTATCGTTATAAGGATATGATTTAATTTTTAGGGATAGGGGGGATATCGGGCGGCGTGGGAACTGACTTGCCGGAATCCTCTGGCTTTTCCTGGGCGGAATCGTCGGTCTTGTCAGCTTTTTCTTCGGCGACTTCGTGAGTAACGTCGATGGGTTCGCCTTTCTTTTCCTCCTCTTTGCGGCTTGCAAAGATTTCATCGGTGCGAGATATCCACGGGCGTTTGCCGAATATAAGCTCTACATCCTCGGTGAAGATAACCTCACGTGCTATGAGGACATCGGCAAGCTTCTTGTGACCCTCGGCGTGCTTGCGAAGCACATCCTTGGCGCGCTCATACTGCTCATTGATGATGCGTGACACTTCAGCGTCTATGTCCTTGGCGCGCTCCTCGCTGTAAGGTTTAGTGAATCCGTATTCCTGTCCGGTGGAATCATAGTAGCTCAAATTGGGGAGCTTGTTGCTCATACCATAGTATACCACCATGGCGTAAGCCATCTTTGTGACACGTTCAAGGTCATTGGCGGCTCCTGTGGATATGTGCCCGAGGAATAGCTCTTCAGCCGCACGTCCGCCTAAAGTGGCGCACATCTCGTCGAGCAGAGCTTCGGCAGGGGTTATCTGGCGTTCTTCGGGGAGATACCAAGCTGCGCCGAGGGCTTTGCCGCGCGGCACTATAGTTACTTTGATAAGCGGACTCGCGTAGCGCAAATGCCAGGATATAGTGGCATGTCCCGCTTCGTGGATGGCTATTGACTTCTTTTCCTCGTCGGTAGTGATCTTGGAACGCTTTTCAAGACCGCCTATGATACGGTCCACGGCATCATTGAAGTCCTGACGCTGCACACATTGCTTATTGTGGCGCGCAGCTATCAACGCCGCTTCGTTGCACACATTGGCTATGTCGGCTCCGGAGAATCCGGGAGTCTGACGGGCAAGAAGCTCAACGTCCAGCGAATCATCGGTCTTGATGTTGCGCAGATGCACGTTGAATATAGCCACACGGTCGTTAAGGTCAGGCAGGTCGACATAAATCTGTCGGTCGAAACGCCCTGCACGCATCAATGCTTTGTCGAGGATATCGGCTCGGTTGGTGGCGGCAAGGATTATTACACCGCTGTTAGAGCCGAAACCGTCCATTTCGGTAAGCAATTGGTTGAGGGTGTTTTCACGCTCATCGTTGGCTCCCATGTTAGGATTCTTACCACGAGCGCGCCCCACAGCGTCAATTTCGTCGATGAACACGATGCACGGAGCTTTTTCCTTAGCCTGACGGAAGAGGTCACGCACACGGCTTGCGCCCACGCCCACAAACATCTCCACAAAGTCGGAACCCGACATGGAGAAGAAAGGCACATTTGCTTCGCCGGCTACGGCTTTGGCAAGAAGGGTCTTACCGGTTCCGGGAGGTCCCACAAGGAGGGCACCCTTGGGTATCTTACCGCCAAGGTCAGTGTAACGCTGGGGATTTTTAAGGAATTCCACGATTTCCTCTATCTCGGTCTTTGCCTCCGACAGTCCTGCGACATCCTTGAATGTCACCTGAATAGGTCCGTCTTTGTCAAATATCTGCGCTTTGGATTTTCCTACATTGAACACACCTCCGGCACCGCCTGTGCCGCCACCCGACATGCGCTTCATAATCACAAACCAGAACACGATGAGGAGCACCACGGGGCCGAATGTCCAGAGGATGGAAGTGTAGTCGCTTCCTTTCTCAAATTTTACAGTCCCGGTGAACACACCTTCCTGCTGCCACTGGTCGATTTTGTCCTGTAGCTTGTCGGCACTTGGGATGTCGGTCAAGATTTTAGCGTCTTGCCCTGTCCCTGATTTGTACTGCGACGGGTGGAAAATCTTTGACGCAAGCGAATCGGACAGATAAGCTTCCGCTTCATTCTTACGTGTGAACACTATGATTTTGTCCACACCCCCATCGGTGACATACTTTTCAAACTCGGAATAACTCACCTCCTTGGTGATGGAGTTATCATCGAGATAAAGCAAGCCTACTAAAAACAATATGACCAGAGCATACATCCAGTACATACTGAATTTAATCGTTTTCTTTTTAGGATTTGGTGTCATTATGTAATAGTGTAATTAATCTAAATCAGGGATTTCGGTAGTGGGAGCGTCGCTCCATAACTCTTCAAGGTTATAGTATTCCCTTGTTTCGGGCAGGAACACGTGCACAAACACGTCGCCGTAGTCTATCACTATCCATTGCGAGTTCCGGTAACCGTCGTAATTGTAGGGCTTGATGCCCGCTTCCTTCTGGAGAAATTCACGCACGTTGTCAGCGATAGCCGCCACCTGCATGGTGGAGCCACCTTGACATATTATGAACTTATTAGCTGCCGAACCATCGATTCCGCTTAAGTCAACAACAGTGATTTTCTTTCCCTTACGATCTTGAATACCCTCGATTATAAGATCGGTTAATTCAGTTGATTTATTCATTCTTAAAAAATTGCTCACAAAGATAATGAAAAATTTTTAAACAGCTTGGACAATCTCTAATAGTTATTTGATAAACTATTTAAAGTATAACAATTAAAAGTTAAAATTGCTCATCAAGTTACAAGAAACTGTTTTTTTGATGGCATTATTCGTAGCGAATGGACTGTGACGGTTTTATCGACGAAACGATGTGGCAGGGGAGTATAATCATAGCCCATGACACGACAAACACACCTATGTTGAGCAAGAGAATATTGATCCAGTCTATTTCCACCGGCACGTAGTTGAGATAGTACGCTTCCGGGTCGAGCGGCAGGAAATGCAGCTTGGATTGCAGCAGCAGTACAGCTATGCCGGCGATGTTTCCTATAAGCATTCCGCGGAGCACGAGTTTTTGCCCCAGATATATGAATATCCTTCTTACTTCGCCGTTGGTAGCTCCAAGAGCTTTGAATATGCCTATGAGGTTGATGCGCTCAAGGATGATGATGAACAGGCTTGACACCAGTGTGAATCCTGACACAAGAATCATCAGTATAATAATCACCACCACATTAGTGTCGAGCAGTTCAAGCCAGTTGAAGTACATCATTCCGGTTTCGGTCACGGTGGTCAGACGGTACACGCCTTGTAGCTCGTCGTTGTAGGATGCCTTTATCATGGCGTTCTGTAACTCAAGAGCCGTATCGTCGATATGGTCTATGTCGGTTACCGTCATCTGAAGCCTGTTGCCTGACAGTGAGTCTATGCCGTTTACTCCTTGAAGCAGTTTCAGTGAACTGAATACGTAGTTTTTGTCGTAGTCGCTGAAATGTGTGTCATAAATCGATGCGATTTTCAGGCGGCGGGGCCTTACTGCTCCGTCGATAAAGAAGTAAGCGTACACTTTGTCGCCCACGCCGAGGTTTAGCAGGTTGGCGGTGGTTTTCGACATACTCACGTCATTGGCGCATTCCGGGTCGGAATAGTCACACGGCGCGCCTTCCACTATATGGGAGTTGATGAAATCCATGCTGCCGTCCTGCGGAAGTCCTTTTATCATTATCCCTTCGAAGTCAATGTCGGTCTTCAATATCGCTGACTGGACGAGAGTGAGCGATGAGCTTTCTATCCCGTCAATGCCGTCGATAATATCGGTAAGCTCAGGCGTGACATCGAGGAATGGATTAGGCTCGTCGCCGTCGTAGGATGCGGGAAGTATGGCTATGTGGGCATCGAACCCCATGACTTTGTGCTTGATTTCGTTTTTGAATCCAAGCACAATACTCATTGCGAGCATCATTATCACGAGTGCCAGTGCTATGCCTGTCACTGCGATTATAATGCCCGGAGGTGTTCCTCGCCCTTTCTTCGATGTAAGGCGCAACCGCCGTGCTACGAAGAGTGGGTAGTTCATACCGTTGTCCTGCCGGGATAAGCTTTCAATGCCTCTTCAAGAACCTTCATAGCCTTGGCGAGCTCCTCCTTTCGGTGGACATAGGCTATGCGTACTTCGTTTTTGCCCATGCCGGGAGTGGTGTAGAAGCCCGAGGCGGGAGCCATGAACACAGTTTGACCTTCGTATTCAAAATTTTGGAGGCACCAGGCACAGAATTTGTCGGCATCGTCCACCGGAAGCTGTGCCACAGTGTAGAATGCGCCCATGGGAATTGGGGAATATACCCCGGGAATCTTGTTCAGGTGGTCGATAAGAAATTTTCTGCGCTCTACATATTCATTGTAGGTCTCAAGCATATACTCTTTGGGAGTGTCGATGGATGCTTCGGCAACAATCTGTCCCAACAATGGCGGGCTAAGACGTGCCTGGCAGAACTTCATGACGTTTTTCTTTAGCTCCTTATGCTTGGTGATAAGTGCCCCGATACGGATTCCGCACTCATTGTAGCGTTTCGACACGGAGTCTATAAGCACCACGTTCTCCTCAATGTCGGGAAGATGGAATGCCGATATGTAAGGTGCGCCGGTGTAACAGAACTCGCGGTAAACCTCGTCGGAGAACAGGAACAAATCATATTTCTTTACCAAGTCCCTTATCTGCAGCATCTCCTTCATTGTGTAGAGATAGCCGGTGGGATTGTTGGGGTTACATATAAGTATACCTTTGGTCTTAGGCGTGATCAGTTCTTCGAACTTTTCCACCGGAGGAAGCGCGAAACCTTCCTCGATGCTCGACGGCACGGTCACGATTTTGGCTCCGGCGGATATTGCAAACGCCATGTAGTTGGCATATGCCGGTTCCGGGACGATAATCTCGTCGCCCGGGTCAAGGCAAGCCATGAATGCGAACAGCACCGCTTCCGAGCCTCCGGTGGTGACAATGATGTCATCCACGTCCACATCTATATTATATGTAAGGTAGTACTTCTTTAGTTTCTGCCTTAGTGACAGCAGTCCGTCGGAAGGGCTATATTCCAACACCTTTCGGTCGATGGTTTTCAATGCGTTCAGCCCTTCGGCAGGGGTGGGGACATCAGGTTGTCCTATATTAAGATGATATACTTTTACTCCTCGTTGGCGAGCTTCATTGGCAAGCGGAACAAGGCGACGTATAGGAGAAGCCGGCATAACGGTGCCGCGTTCTGATACTTTCGGCATAATTTTTAAATTTTTTTACAAAGGTAACTATTTATTCGATTTAATCAGCACTTTGTAGCGTGTTAATGAGTGAAAACGCGAAAAAATTGTTACCTTTGTAGTTACTTATTAACCTTAATAACCATAATTTTTCATGACCATCACAAAATGCTTTAAAATTACAGGTGCATTGTGCTTGTCGTTGGCTGCCGTCACAGCCGAAGCACAAAGTTATACTCATTATTCTTCGGAAAAGGACAATTACTGGAAGCAGTCCACCGTTAAATTGTCGGGGAAAGCGCGCCATAAAGTAGTGGATGTCCCTGATGCCGTGATACCCAATATGCCGTTTAAGGCATGGGGAGCTACGTTCAACGAGCTTGACTGGGATGCGTTGCAGATGTTGCCTGAAAGAGACCGTAACAATATTATCTATAACCTTTTCAATCCTTCGGGTGACTTAAAATTCTCATTGGGCAGAATCTCTCCCGGAGCTAACGATTATGCACGCTCATGGTATAGCTGCGATGAAGTGTCGGGCGATTTCGAGCTTAAATATTTCAATATCGACCGTGACCGGGAAGCAATAATACCATTTATCAAGAGCGCACAGGCACAGAATCCCGATATGAGGTTTTGGGCATCGCCATGGTCACCGCCGTCATGGATGAAAATCAACCATGATTATCCCGTACTCAGCAGCAAATATAATAACCAGTCGCCTGACATCGATTATATTCTGTTCAGCGGTATTGGCGGAGATCCTGATGCGGACGAAATGAAGCTCACCAGACCACGTGACGGTGTATTCCCTCGTCAACTCGCCACGGTGGATTATTTTATTCAGGATCCACGGTATCTGCAGACCTATGCCAATTATTTCTGCCGATTCATCGATGAATATAAAAAGGAGGGTATAGACATAGGTATGATTATGTACCAGAATGAAGCTTACAGTTATACTCCTTATCCCGGTTGCGCATGGACCACTCCAAGCATTCAACGCTTCAACAGGGACTATCTCGCTCCTACGCTGAAGCGTCATCATCCCGATGTGAAGCTTTTCCTGGGGACATTCAACACCAACCGTCTCGATCATGTGGAGGACGTTTTGTCCGATGAAGGGTTAAGGAACTCTATCTCAGGCATGGGATTCCAGTGGGAAGGCAGAGAGATTCTCCCTGAGATTCGCCGTCAACACCCCGACTGGGAATTTATGAGCACTGAAAGCGAATGCGGATGGGGTTCGTTTGACCATGGAGCCGGCGAGCACACTTTTGAACTTATAAATCACTATCTCGCCAATGGCTGCACCCAATATAACTTTTGGAACGTGATACTTGCCGACAACGGAGAGAGCCCGTGGGGATGGAAACAGAATGCTTTGATAAGAGTTGATTCAGGAAAGGGGACAGCGACCCTTACGCCTGAATATTATGCGGTGAAGCACTATGCCAACTTCATCGATAACGGCTCGGTCGTGGAAGCGTCCAAAGGGGAAGGAGCTGACAAAATCCCGGTGCTGAAAGTTAAGCGTTCCGACGGCAAAAACATCGTAATCGTGGGCAATTTGAAAGATGAGGCGGCAACCGTATCTATTAAGGTTGGAAAGAAGTATCTTAACACAACCCTTGCTCCGCACTCCATGCACACTTTCGTCGAAAAATAAAAATCAAAACACAAATAAAGAGATGCCGTATCAGCAAGGGATATGGCATCTCTTTTTGTTTAGTAAGGTTTTCAATACTTTCTGTAATACATAAGGTCAAAATACATCGCCCGAGTTTTCTCTGTTGCATCATTATCTGACAGAAAGTGGAATCCACATTTTTCATAGAACGGCACGGCATCTCTATAAGCATCGACAGTAAGGAATCGACATCCGCTTAATGTCATTCGTGAAAATATCATTTTAATTTGCATTAGCACCATTTGACCTATGTGTCGATGAGAATACTCCTGCGCTACACCTAATCGCCCAATCTTTACTGCCGGATAAGCATGATAGCGTTTGTTGTTAGGAATTTTTCTATTAATTTTATTCCATTTTGATTTTTCATCAGGGTTAATCTCTATTTTATCATTGAGTAAGCAATAATATGCGACCGTTTTATCCTTTTCATTATCTTCAAGCAAATACGTAACCGCCAACATTGCGTCAAGATAGTTCTTGGCATCATCAAAAAGAAAAGCATTCAGGTCAGAATCGCCACAATCAAAAGGTTTTATCTTGGTATTAGCTTCAATCTGACGGAAAGTGAAATTATCAAAATCCGTCATCACATTGGAAATGTACTAATAGCCTTGAATGCTTCATACGCTTTACGAGCCGCCTCTATTTCTTTTGGAGTGGCTCTTCCTACTGTTGCCATTCGCTGTGCGAATCGTTCAGCGTCCTTCCCCTTTAATACAGGGGTTTCTTTTATTATCTAAGGTATTTAGTTAATTGATTACAAAGATAAAACAATTTTCTGGGATTTTTAGCATTTTTAGAGATAAACTCGTATCAGCAAAGGATATGGCATCTCTTTTTGTTTAGTCGTAAATCATTTTGTGCGTCATGCCGCCGTCGACAGGGATTACAGCCCCGTTTATGAAATTATTGGCGGGATGGGCGAGAAACAATGCCAGTCTTGCGATATCGTCAGGTGCTCCTATTCTTCCTGATGGATGAAACATGCGCTCGGCTTCCGTGATGGGCTGCTCCTCTTTTTCCCGGTCAGTCCTGACATCAATCCATCCGGGGGCAATGGCGTTGGAGGTTATGCCGTATTTCGCCATTGAAGCCATCAGCGAGTGAGTGAGCGAAGTCACTGCGCCTTTCGATGCTGAATAAGCCACAGTGTCAGGTTCGCTTTGGAGGTATCGGGTAGAGGATATATTGATTATGGTGCCGCCCGATTTATTATTTTCCTTACGGTGACTGGCAAGCAGTCGTGCTATTATGAATGCAGGACGCACATTGGTATCCATTACCTTATCCCAAAACTCAACATCCATGTCCTCGATAGGCTTAAATTCGCTTATACCCACATTGTTCACAACCACGTCGATATCGCCCCAATGGGAGAATATGTCGAGAACGCATTTTGTCAGATTGCTTTCATCAGTGACATCAAGAGGGTAGAACCGTGCGCCTATGCGCTGTGTAAGAGCAGTTCCTTCGGCTTTCTTTATGTCGCAAAATGCCACTTGCGCGCCTATCTCACGGAATATTTCAACAATACCTCGTCCTATGCCGCAGGCTCCGCCGGTAACCAAAACCCGCATGGGCGGGAATGTCAACGGAAACATATTTTTCGGACGAGAGGAAGTAATCACCGTGCGACGGGGCGAAAGCTTGCCTGCGCGGTACGCTTCCATTTTATTTTCAAGATAGTTATCAGCCATTTTTCACCAATATTTATAGTTTACAAAGTTAATAAAAAAATAAAATATTCTAATAATGTGCTGTAATTAGGGAATTTTATGTATTTTTGCACACTGAATCCTCATTTGTGCAACAAAATGGTCTCCAAAACAAGAGAAAAATTGATAGAAGTAGCTCGTCAACTCTTTGCCTACAAAGGCATGGAGAATACCACAATGAGTGATATCGCCAATGCCTCCGATAAAGGTCGACGCACAATCTACACCTATTTCAAGAACAAGAAAGAGATATATCGTGCGGTCCTGGAGAAGGAGAGCGAGCATCTTGTAGAACGTCTGCGAGCAATTGTGGACAGCGATCTTAACCCAACGGAAAAGTTGATGAAGTTTATCGACATGAGGCTTGATATACTTCGGGAAAACATCAACCACCAGCGTGCCACGACCAACTGGAGGGCATTCTTGGTAGGAGAAATGAAAAGAGTGGAGCGTGTGCGTTCGCTTGCCGGAGAAAAAGAGCTTGCCATGTTGAAACGCATCCTTAAGGAAGGGCAAAAATCGGGCGATTTCCTGCCTGAAAATGTCCCCGGAGCCTATACTTCTCTTATTATATTGTTTCAAGGAATAGAAATTTCGGTGGTGAGAAACCAATTGCCTCAGTTTGGACTGGAATTTAACCTCATGAAACAACAACTAAAACAATTAATTCTGACGTATCTTAAACAATCAAATTAGCATGTATATTAACGCTACCGGCTTTTATGTTCCCTCCGGGAGAGTGGACAATGAATATTTTTTGAACGTTAACGGTTTAACCGATGAATGGATTTACAAAAGAACAGGTATAAAGACTCGTTCAAAAGCTGCTCCCGATGAAGGGCATAATTCCATGGGATTGAATGCAATCGAGAATGCGCTTCCTCAGTTGCCTTACGACATAAAGGATGTGGACCTCATTGTATCGGCATCTTATTCCCCTTACGACACTGTAGCTACACTGGCTCATGTGGCACAAAGAAAGTACGATATCCGTGACGCGAAAGCGTTGTATGTGTCGGCGGCATGTTCTTCATTTGTCAATGGGCTGGAGATTGTGGATGCCTATTTTGCGTCAGGGAAAGCTAAGAAAGCGATTCTCGTGTGCTCCGAGCATAACACTTATTACTCCAATGAGAGCGACCCCAAGTGCGGACACTTATGGGGTGATGCCGCAGTAGCGTTTTTCTTGTCGGCTGATAAAGTCGCTTATACTGACATGCAGATTAAAGAGGTGTTCACCTGCGCTCTTGGACATATAGGGAAAGGTCCCGAAGGTGTCATCTTGCGTCCTAAAGAAGGCGGTATAGAGATGCCTGACGGAAAGGATGTGTTTGTCAACGCTTGTCAGAATCTTATCTATGCGCTTGAGAAGGTCACCAATGCACAGGGCATGGCTCCCTCCGGACTTGACTACATCATAACCCATCAGGCTAACAAACGAATCGTGGCGCAGGTGGAACATCAGCTTGGAGTGCCATCCGATAAATTCCTCAATAATATCGAAGAACTGGGTAATACCGGTTCCGCAAGTTGTGCGCTTGTCTTCGCTCAAAACCGCGATAGGTTTAAGAAAGGTGATAAAGTGGGGTTGACAGTGTTCGGTGGAGGATATTCTTGCGGTGCATTTTTGGTTGAAATCTAAAAAAGCACTAATTTTGTCGTCTCATAATACAAAATCATTATATAATTATGAAATTACTCGAAGGTAAAACCGCTCTTATCACAGGCGCAGCCCGCGGTATAGGCAAAGCTCTTGCATTGAGATTTGCACAAGAAGGCGCCAACATCGCATTCACCGATCTCGTAATTGACGAAACCGGTAAGGCTACTGAAAAGGAAATTGAAGCACTCGGTGTAAAGGTTAAAGGATACGCTTCCAATGCTGCTGATTTCAATCAGACCAAAGAAGTTGTGGCTGAAGTAATGAAGGATTTCGGAAGAATCGACATTCTCATCAACAATGCCGGAATAACCAAGGATGGTCTTATGATGCGTATGACCGAGGCGCAGTGGGATGCTGTTATCGCTGTCAACCTTAAGAGTGCGTTCAACTTTATCAACGCTGTTCTTCCCATCATGATGCGTCAGCGTGGAGGTTCAATCATCAACATGGCTTCAGTTGTTGGTGTGCATGGTAATGCAGGTCAGGCTAACTATGCTGCATCTAAGGCAGGTCTTATCGCTCTTGCCAAGTCTATTGCTCAGGAAGTGGGCTCACGCGGCATCCGCGCCAACGCTATCGCTCCCGGTTTCATTGAAACTGCAATGACCGCTGCTCTTCCCGAGGAAATACGTGCTGAATGGGCTAAGAAGATTCCGTTGCGCCGTGCAGGTCAGGTTGATGATATTGCCAATGTGGCTGTATTCTTGGCTTCTGACATGTCATCTTACGTTACCGGTCAGGTAATCCAGGTGGATGGCGGTATGAACATGTAATCGCAAGTTTAATAACCGTATACTCATTGCAAGGAGACCCGTCAGGATCTCCTTGC
>DAAL01000237.1 GCA_001701065.1 Bacteroidales bacterium GP4 | reverse complement strand
TTCCGCTGAAAGTGCCGGCAGGAGCCGCCGAAACGGTGACAATGGACAGCATCATGGCAAGCTACAACCCCCTGAACGACACCGAAGCCCTGAAAAAGGCTCCCGATGACTTCGAGAAGCTGCGCAACCACTATAATCTGCGCGAAGAGGTGCGCTAAAGCGTCCCTTTGGACGATGGAATGGTGAATGCGAACGGGTCACGGCGCACCGCCGGTTTAAGCGCGCGCGCAAGCCCCTTGAAGATGCATTCTATCTTGTGATGGTCATTATCCCCCTCAGCACGGACAAAGAGATTCATAAGAGCGTTGTCGCTCAATGACTTAAAGAAGTGGAAAAACATCTCGGTGGGAACATCGCCCACATACTCCCGATGAAACTCCACATCCCACACCAGCCACGGACGGCCGCCGAAATCGAGAGCCACGGTGCACACACTGTCGTCCATGGGCAGCACGAATCCGTAACGTTCTATACCGCGCTTGTCGCCAAGCGCTTTGCGCAACGCCTCACCCAAGGCTATAGCCGTGTCCTCGATGGTGTGGTGCTCGTCCACATGCAGGTCGCCCTTGGTGACCACGGTAAGGTCGATACCCGAATGCCTGCCTATCTGGTCAAGCATGTGGTCGAAAAAGCCGAGTCCGGTAGATACATGGGTCTTGCCTGTGCCGTCAAGGTCGAGCGACACCTTCACCGAGGTTTCCGATGTGTTGCGCTCGACGGTGCACTGCCTTATGCCCCCTTTAAGCACCAGCAGCACCTCGTCCCAGTCAGGAGTCACTTTCACCACCGTGCCGCGCAGCCCCTTAGCGTCGATTTCCGCTTCAAGTTCCTCGGAAGGCTGCCGCAGCACAATAGCCTTCGCGCCGAGATTCCGGGCAAGCATAGCATCGGTGAGACGGTCGCCCACCACATAAGAGCCTTCAAGGTCGTAGTCGCCTGTCATGTACTTACCCAGCAGAGCGGTGCCGGGTTTGCGGGTGGGAGCGTGCTCCGACTCGAATGTACGGTCGATGATTATGTCGTCAAACGTCACCCCCTCGCCTGCGAAGGTGGTGAGCATTTTGTTGTGCGCAGGCAAAAAAGTGTCCTCCGGGAACACTTCGGTGCCGAGTCCATCCTGATTAGTCACCATCACAAGTTCGTAAGGAAGCTCACGCGCCACATGGCGCATGGCGTGGAGCACCCCGGGGATGAATTCGAGTTTTTCAAGTGAATCCACCTGATAGTCAGTGTGAGGCTCCACAATCAGCGTGCCGTCACGGTCGAGAAAAAGCACTTTAGGTTTAGATGTCGCCGGCATAGTCAGATATTTCTTGTAACAACAATCGGTTTTCTGCAGCGTTGCCCACGGTGATGCGAAGGCAGTTGCCGCACAGGGTGACACGGGTGCGGTTACGCACTATCACGCCGCGGGTCTTGAGGAATGCGTACAGCCCGTCAGCGTCAGTCACTTCCACAAGCAGGAAATTGGCATCGGAAGGGTACACTTTCTTCACCGCCGGAAGATCCGCAAGAGCATCGGCAAGACTGTCGCGCGCCTCGACAAGCTCCTTAGCCACCGTCATCACATGTTCCTTGCCCGCAAGCACCGCAAGCGCCTCGCGTTGGGTGAGAATGTTGATGTTGTAAGGGTATTTTACTTTGTTGAATATATCGATTATCTCCCTTGACGCATAGGCTATGCCGAGCCGCATCGCAGCCGAAGCCCATGCCTTGGAGAATGTCTGCATCACCACAAGACGGGGGCACTCGTCGAGGAACGGCAGAATAGAGCCTTTGGCTGAGAAGTCCACATAAGCCTCATCCACCACCGTTATCCCCTCGAAGCGGCGGGCAAGCGCGGCAAGCTCTTCGGGGTCAAAGGCATTGCCGGTGGGGTTGTTGGGAGAGCATATCCACAGAATCTTGGTGTGCTCGTCGACGGCGTTAAGAAGGCGGAACAGGTCGAGCGAAAAATCGTCGTTCAGCGGCACCGGACGATAAGCTATGTCGTTAATGTCGGCGCACACCTTGTACATGCCGTAAGTGGGGTCGATCGCCACCACATTGTCCACTCCGGGAACGCAAAACACGCGGTAGCACATGTCGATGCACTCATCGCTGCCCACGCCCAAGAAAATCCGGTTGGGCGACACGCCGCGCAGCTTCCCTATAGCTTCCTTCACCTCCAGCTGAAGGGGGTCGGGGTAACGGTTAAGGCCTTCGATGATGCTGTTCTCATTAGCGTCAAGCCATGCGCGCGCCTCGCCGGTGTATTCGTTGCGGGCGCACACGTAAGGGCTGAGATTCCATATGTTGGGACGCACAAGCTGTTGTAGTGTCATTGTCTATTCGTCTATTTGGTTCATTCTTAAAGCCATGGCAAGCCGGTGAGCCATCAGGTCCTCGTTCTCCGCCATAGTCATCACGGTGTTGCCTATCGACCTCACGCCTTGTGGAGTAAGGTGCTGCACGGTTATCTTCTTGGTGAAACTGTCGATGTTGACCCCGCTGAACGCCTTGGCGTAGCCTGAGGTGGGTAGAGTGTGGTTAGTGCCCGAAGCATAGTCGCCTGCGCTCTCCGGCGAAAGCGGTCCCAGGAACACTGATCCGGCGTTCTTAACCTTCTTGACAAGCTCACCGCACTGCGAGTGGTTGATAATTAGGTGCTCCGGGGCATAGAGATTGCTGAAACGCATTATCTCGTCATCGTCATGCAGCAGTATCAGGCGGCTGTGTTCAAGCGACTTCGCCATCATGTCGCGCCGTGGAAGCACTTTCAGGAAATCGTCTATGACCTGCGGAAGGCGGTCGATAAGTTCCTCGGAAGCGGTAAGCAGGATGGACTGGCTGTCAGGACCGTGTTCAGCCTGCGAAAGGAAGTCGGATGCCACAAACTCAGGATTGGCGCGGCTGTCGGCTATCACAAGCACCNNCGGCATGTCGATTGCCACACTGCCTTGCGACACCTGACGCTTCGCCTCGGTGACAAACCGGTTGCCGGGACCGAAAATCTTGTCCACCTTGGGTATCGACTCGGTACCCGAGGCAAGGGCGGCTATAG
>DAAL01000075.1:3102-3233 GCA_001701065.1 Bacteroidales bacterium GP4 | reverse complement strand
ATCCTTCTCCGATGCCGCCGGCAAGCGGAACACCTTCCCGGATGCGGTATCATGGCACCTCAGCACCGGCACAAGAGCGAGTGTCCACACCTCAATCACCCTGCACATGGACGACGGCGCGGTGCGGAAAC
>DAAL01000075.1:0-3009 GCA_001701065.1 Bacteroidales bacterium GP4 | reverse complement strand
TTTCTCGCCATGGGAAAATCGCAGCATAAGCCGCGAGAATGTCATGTCGTGGAGTTGCCCCAGCACCTCGGCATCGTCGCCCGAAGGTGACATCATGGCATTGACAAAGAATCGTCCCGGACTCACATTGTCCACCCACTTGGCTATGCCGCCGCCCCGGTTCTCCACCGACAGCCGCTGCAGGGCGCATCCCGAGATAAGAAATTCCTCGAACGCCCTCACATCGGTTCCGGCTCCGCTGTGGACTGTGCGGTAACAGCCCACCACGGTTTTCACGAGTTGACGGATTATATTGTCAGTCGACGGATTGTGGTTACGCATCGCATAGAAATCACGCTCCGAGCTTATCCCGCCGTCAGTGTCCACGATTATGTCGCCCCACTGGTCGCCGTAGGTGTAGGACTTGTGGCGTTGACGCTTGGCGCGCAGTCCGGCGCATGAGTTCCATGCGTCAAGCGCGGCTTGTAAAACTTGATTGTGTGTCATAGCATTGATCGTATTAAGCAAAAAGTGGTTTTATTGTGGCGAGGGCTGCTGAGTCGATGTGGTAGATGCCCGGAGTGTCGACAATAGCCGAAATCGCCTTTATCGAAGTAGTTTCCGAAGGCACGGAATAGAGAGTGAGCGTGCTGCCGTCCACCACCGCCACCGGAGAATAAAGTCCGCCGGGAGGAAAAGGCGAACGGCATGCCCTCGCCAGATGATGGTCGGCATCGACAACGCGCGCCGGCGAATGCCATCCGTCCACCATGACGCTTAGGACGCGTATCACCCCGTCAGGCAGGGTTATGCGGCACGGCGAAAGCGATGTGTAGGGATTGACCTCGCCGGTCAGCACCTCCGTGACCTCATCAGCTATATCCACTTCCGACTGCACATGCAGCGCGTCCACGTCGTGGAGCATTCGGCGGTACCAGTCGTTCATCGCCGCCTTAAGGTAAGCTTCCATGTCGATTCCGTAGTGGCGTTCGATGGTACACCCTGAGTTGACCTCCTCGGGAAAGGAGCGCAGATGCCATTCCTTTAGCATCTGCGCTTCGTTCAAGTGTAGTTTCATGAGAGCGGATCAGTCCTTTTCGGTTTCAAAGTTATCGCCGTTGCCGTCGCCGCCGGGGTTCTCGCCCTGGTTGCCGGGATTTTCGCCCTCGCTGCCGCCTTGGTTACCACCTTGGTTGCCGCCGGGAGTGGTTCCGGAGTTTCCGTTGTCGGAATCAAGCTTATCCGACAGTTTCACACGGATGCGCATGTGGGCTGAAGGATAACGAAGCACCAGGCAAGAAGCTTCAGTGAGCACGACAGCCTCGCAGTTGCGCTGCCCCGATGCGCTCAGGTCTATAGGCATGGCTTTGAAGGGGATGTGGGTGTACTTCTGGAGATACTCGGGATCTATAACCATCCCTTCGTTCTCATGACCGCAGTCGTCAAACACTTCGCTCAGCACCACATAGAGCCGTCCGAATTTGGTGTGTATCTCGGTGAAGTCGATTCCCCAGCGGGTCACGGTGTCGGTAGCGCCGGCTGTCTTGTGGATGTCGAGCTTGCTCAACGCCTCGATAAGCCCGGAGCCAGCCACAAGCACTTTTCGCGCGCTTCCGGCATTGCCGGTGAACGCCATTCGGGAAAGTTCCACGAGGGTTTTGGCGCTGAACGCTTCAGGGTCATAGAAGAAATCATGGTCGGTCTGGTTCCAGATGCCTTGGGTCATGAACACCTCGCCGGCGGTACCCTTGTCGAAACGGTGCATCTGACCGAAGAGGAAGCTCTTCTCCATGCCGAGGCGCATATCTATCAACGCCACTTCTTCCTGGTCGAGGAGAGTCCAGCCCACCTCTTTAGCCGACAGTCGCTGGAGCATGGACTGCTCCACCTGCGCCTTGAATATCTGGCAGTAGTTGTGGCGTTTCACCGGAAGAGCCTGTGAATGGGTGGTCTGCACATCCAATTCGGCTGCGGCACGGCCCATTCTTATCAATCGGGCTTCCTGCTTGAGCATCACCAAGGGAAAGTCGGAACCCTTTGGGTCGTCGCATATGAGCCGTAGGGTCAGGTCGGTGCCGGTATTTTCGACGTAGAACATCACTGACTTGGGCACCTCATCCACCGTGGCATCAGGGCAAAGCACAGTGTCGGACGGCGAGAAGATAGAAGGATTGTCGACTTTGACGGTGAACGAGTCAGAGTATCCGCCGCCTAACACTTCCTTGCTCACTTTGGTCGATGTGGGCGGAGTGTCCACCGAGTAGTATTCGGTTTTCATGCTCTTGGACTGACGGGAATTGGCGAGACGTGATATCTGGTCAATGGGGGTCATCATAGGACGGATTTTCACTATGCGGCTGTCAATTTCGCTAAGCAGCAGCTCAGGTGAAGCATTACGGGTTACAGTTGTGGTCACGGGCGCACCCACCACATGGGCGCCGCCGGCATTGCCGGTAAGAATAGTTTGTTCCATAGTTGTTTGTGTGTTTGTTATTTGTGTAAAAAAATAGGGGTTAGTCGTCCCATACGCTTCGGCGTATAGTTTTAAGGAAAGGAATCTCCTCCTGAGTTTTAGGGGCTACGCTCACCTGCTCGTAAGGAGCCGGTTCAGCCATCATGGCGCTTGCGCGCTCGTTGAGCCCTCTACGGTAGCCTTCCTCCTCGGCACGGCGTATCATCTCGCGCCATTCCGCTTCGCTTGGCTGAGGGTCGGGTGGAGTTTCTTGCGGGATTTCCGCCGGCTCCGGAACAGTGTCGTTCATTTCCGCCGGCTCACTTGGCTGAATTTCATTCTGAGGATTCAGCACCTCAATGTCATCATGTGTTTCCATTGTGTGTTATCAATTAAATGTGAATAATTACAATGCAAATATACAACATAAAGAACACCCTTGTCAATACCTTCCGCTTCTTTTAACATATTTTTAACACTTCACTCCCATATAAACACCTTCCCGCATGGTTGGCACCGGAAAAATCGTCGAAGACGATGGACTAATTGTTAGCCCCGCATTGAGCGCAGCGAAATGT
>DAAL01000142.1 GCA_001701065.1 Bacteroidales bacterium GP4 | reverse complement strand
CGGTTCGATTATGCGGGAGTATTATACAGATTATCATAACCAATTGTTTCTATTAGTTTTTTTAGGCTATCAATAACAACAATGAACTTTTTGGGTGTGATCTCATTGTCGTCAAGATATTGTTCAATTGACGGTGGATTAAAATCTGTGATATATCCTCCGACATAAAGGACACGATATTTATTTGTATTACCAATCTTGCTACCTAATGCCTTTCCATAAGCCAATGCTCTTGTAGGCACAACAACGATACTGTTTCTATTGGATCTAAGTTCCAGTGTTGTTGCTCCTACACCTGTACGGTTCTTTTTTATGATTCCATAGGGAATGCCTTCAAAAACGCTACTTAATTTGTCATCATCGCTAGGCATTGTAAAATGAATTTTTTCAATTCGTTTTGTTTGAAGATTAATATCTACCTTCGATTTCAGTTTTTCAATACGTTTAATTCTTGCGTCATTTATCCACTGTATTCCAATAACTCTTTCTACAGTTTCTAAAGCCTCATCCCATTCAAAAGCTGTGCCAAATAGAATTTCTGAACATTCATCTGAATACTCATTCCGATTGTCTAATATATCTATGTCAATATCTTCCATTATGTTGCAATTTAAGAATGTAAAAGTAATAAAAAGTATGCACTTTCCCTATAAATAACATGAGAAGTGCATACTTTTTTAGCATAAATTAGAGAATGCATCATTTAGTTGGCTGTTTTCAAAGCTATCCAGATAAGTCTGAGTGATTTTCTCGGAACTATGTCCTAAGGATTCGGATATTATTGAGGTTGATACTCCTGCTCTTTTCAAGACTGTAGCAAAGGAATGCCTTGCCACATAGGTTGTCAGCTTTATAGGTAAGCCTAAATCTTCTCCTATATGCTTCAAGGCTTTGTTTATCTTGGCAAGAACCTTATGCAGTCGATTGGCTTTCTGAACTTCTGTCTTATGGAGTTCAGAGAATACAGGAAATATATATGAACTACTTGCAGAGCTTACAGAATAATTGGAAATTATTTCCAATGCCTTTTCTTGAAGAGGTATTACTATCTGTTTCTTTGTCTTGGCTCTTGTATAGTAGAGTTTGCCATCTACTATATTCTCATGCTTCAACATAGCCATGTCTATAAAGTTGATGCCAGCAGTGAAGTAGGAAAAGGTAAACAATGCTATAGCAAGTCTCTCCATATCTGTCTTGCCTCGGTACTCAATCACTTTTTGAATATCAGCCTTACTCATAGCCCTCTTGGGTGGAGACTGAGACATCTTAGATACTTTATAGGAGTGGAAAGGATAGCACTCCTTGTCTATAATATGATGTTCTATAGCCATATTAAACACAGCTCTGAGATGCCTGACTCTTGTGCCAATGGTATTGACTGCCAAGCCTTGTTTTAGCATCCAATTCTCATACTTCTTTAACCAAGTCACATCAATATCATCAAATGGAATATCAAGGCTACTTGCATACTTGATAAAAGAATTAAGGCTTACCTCATACATTCCGGCATATCTTACTCTGCCTTGTGCTCTCAGGAAACTCACATAATAATTGAAACATCCCTTAACGCTATTATGCAGACTAAAGGTATGAGATTTACAATGAAGTAATGAGGACGCAGTATAGTTTTTCCCTTCTATTCTTTTGTTTAGAATAGTCTTCTGAAGTTCAAATAATTTCTGCTGTATCAGCAGTCTTATTTCATCCCTGTTCGGACATAAGCTATTTGGCTCATTCTTTTTGAAATCCCAATGTGCAGAGAGCATTGAGATGCCAAGGCTTTGGTACTTCTTCTTTCCATCCTTGCAGACTCGTACCATTAGTGGATGGGTGCCATCACTTAAAGTCTTTGACTTGTAGCACACCACTTTAACTGTTTCACTCATGAAAGTTTTGGTTTAACTCTCGGTTTAACTTTCAAGGTAAAACCACGGTGTTTTACAAAGAAAAAAGCAGTTAGATAAATATCTAACTGCTTGATTTTCAGCGTTTTACTGGTGATCCGCGTGGAGTCGGTATTTCTTAACGCCTTAACAATGATTATCAGAGACTTACGCTTAATCTATTTTTACTACTCACGTAGATATCACGTCTCAAAATCAATGTTCTTCCGTGGATTTCCATATCCAACTGTACAAAGTTACGAATATTTCCCTAAACCGCCAAACAGTAGGCGTTTATATTTGAAATTTTTATCATTTCTTGTGATTTCTGCCTTTCCCGGCAAGTGTCCGGTGTTGGGTCCTGCATTTACAAGTATATCATTCTTTGGAATTGCATGGGCGATTTGATTTTATAGAATCTCCCTCTCTATAATTTGTAGTTTTGCTTGTGAGGGTTCTTCGTAAGCGTTGCAGGCAGCAAGGTAGTTTTTCAATTCTGTGAAGTCTGTGCCATAGAGGTTGTCGCTGAACTGGTGGAGCTTGGTCATTACGTTGATATACGCCATCGGGTCTTTGTGACGGGTAAGTTTGCGCAATGCCAGAATATAATCCTCGCGGAAAACTGTCGGCACGATTATTCTTGACTGGTCAGCACGTACGAGTTCGGCATTCATCATCACACGGGCGACACGTCCGTTACCATCATTGAACGGATGCACTTCGCTTATCATGAACATCATGAAGATTGCACGTGCAAACGGGTCGGTCAATGCCGCATAATATTTGAAGCCTTGTGACAAAGTGCCTTTTACAAGCTGATAATCCACGAACTCTGTCATTCCGGCGCGATTGTTTTTTATTTTGAAAATGCCGGGATTTATATGCGGTCGTCCTTCAAGCAGTATGCTGTGGCGGTGGCTGAGGATTGCAAACAGTTCTTTGGGCGATGTCGGTGTTTTCATCATCTCTGCGCGGTTTGACAACACCTTGAATGTGCCGAGGATATCATGCGAGTCTTCATCGCGTCGCGGCATGGGGATACCGGAGTCAACTATCGCCTTCGCCTCGTCCACCTCAAACTCCGTCCCCTCGATATAGTTTGAGAAATAACTCTCGAAGAACGAGAAGAGACGGAAGGACTCTTCATCGGTGTTGCGGTTGTTGCGGATAACGAAATAACAGTCTTTGATTGCGTCAAACAACACCTCAAACAAGTCAACTCTTGTTTTGTCGAAAGGATTGCCGGCGGCAAGAGCCTTCGCCGAGTCGGTTGACAGCACTTTGGCGTCGTGTGTCGAGAGCAATGCCGATATGATATTATTTATCTTGGCAAATTCGTTCTGCATACCCAATTCCTCGGCAACAGATCTCAATTCATCACGATACTCATTCAGGCGGTCTTCACCTCCCGTCAGCAGTATCTGTTCCAGCTTGTTTTCAATAACACTCGCAGGCAAAACACGCGACTCGTCACCGGACTTTCTCGACACCTGCATATTCTCCAGCATATAGCGGTATTCGCCGGATATGTGCATACCCATAAACGGAATATCGCGTGAAGTCGCTTTCGGACCTTTGACAAAGTTAAGCGTGATACCCGGCAGGTCAGTCACACGCCTTGTTGTGGAATTGGTGAGAAAGAAATCGCCTGTAGCAGTCGGGCGCATCTCCTTCGCGCTTCGATGGCTTATGAGAGCATCCGGATAACGATACACCAGAATATCCATAAGGTTACGGCGCACGATATTCTCCAGACTGTCTATTAGATTGGTTGTATAGATTCGTGGCGCGACCTTACGCAGCTCACCATTCTTTTCCTTCTTGCTGAGCACACGGGAAATATTCGGGTCTGACGAACCGAATATAATCTCTTTTTGGGTGTCAACTTTAACTGCCATACAAAAAATCACGATTAAGAGACTACAAAGGTACAAATTTTTGCGATTATAACCGCGATTTCTACAAAAAACTGCGATTATGGACGACCTAAACGTTATTGGACGCCTTTTCCGCCTTTAACAGACGGTTTATTGTTGTGGCGACACAGTCGTTAAGGAATTGCGTCACCTCCTTATCATCTTTGAGGTAGATTCTGAGGTCGTGAAGAAGTGCATCAAGTGCGTTCTTGCGTAGCTGTTTCAAATCTCCGTCAACCGGTATCTGCCGACAGGTCTGCCAATAATCCGTAACGAAGTTGACCATTATATCTTTCAGCAACTCTTTGACATCTTTCGGCAGTTTCTTGAAGCTTTGACGGGGAACAAATTCCGTCTCACCCTCAAATATGGGGCAGTCGTTGACGGTGTCATACTGCGGGCCATACTGAAGGTAATCATCAAACATACCGTGATTGACTTCAACCTCGACATACTTGGTCGGAGGTTGCGGCTTATGTTTCTTCTTTGCCATACACAATCCATTTAGTTGTAATGGAGCGCAAAGGCATCCTGATAGGAAATTTCTGCGCGTGTCTGATGGTTCGCAATCCAAGCCTTTTCTTTATGGCTTGCCTCTGAGATTTCTCCGGCGCTCATGTCAGCGAACAATTTGCAGACAGTCTCAACCGTGGCTATTTCCTTTTCGTCCAAGGCCGAATAGTCCGCTTCGGCGTTAATCTCAAGCTGTATGCCGCTCTGTCCGCTCGGATAGACAAATTCCTCCATTGAGATACCGGACATAGTTCCATACACAGTGCCCCATGACTCGGGAACCGGACCATATTGCAACGCTCGATATGACAGACCGGTTATGCCATAGCCATGTCTTTTATAATGGATGAAATCGGCATAGAACATAAGTTTGTTCATCTTTGTGACAAATGTTGAGCCAATTTTAGAGATTAACAAATGTCCGACCGCTGCGATCTTTTCCATCGAGAGCGAGCGATAGCCACTATAAACAGACGGTTGGTGTATCATTGCAAAATCACCGTCGGCATCATCGACTTTCTTGCGGATACGGTTGTACTCCTGCTCGGTCATATCGGCTCTGGAGGCCTCTATGAAGGACAAGAACACCGCTTTTTCTCTTGCGGCGATTATCGTGCGGGCATTTGAAATGCTCGGCACCTCTCCGTCCTCATACATACGATACTGGTTTATGCCGAAACCAAGTATCTGAGCCATCTTAGCGGCTGAAATACCATAATGTCTGCGCAGACCTGCTATGTCATCGGGGAATGGTATTCCATGCTTGGCACGGTACTGATTGTAAACCTGAAACAGATTGGCCTCGTCAAGTTCTGTTGTGGTCCACATCTCACCGTCCTCATCAATAATACCGGTATGTATATATGTAAACTCCTCCTTGCGGAAGGTTGCGGTTCTCTCTTCCTGAAAGAATTTCTCGCCGTTTGACAATACATTACTTTCCATTTGCGTCATCTTTTAGAGGGTAAGACATCGGATATTCGGCTTTGTGAAATGATATGCAGATAGTGTGTGCATTAGGTTTGCCGAGAGTAATTTTGATATATACCTCGTTTCCCCTGACATCCTTTCCGAATACCCACATTTCGCCTTGGCTGTTCAGCACATCCACGATGGGGCCTTCGGAGTAATCATAGCAATCCAGCTGCATGATGATTTCCAGACGCTGGCTTGGGGTTATTCCAAGTTCCAGCAGACTGTTCTGATTTTTTGACCTGTCATCACGAAAACGGATGCCGAAGATTTTAACCTTCAGGCTAAAATCTTCTAAGAATTTCTCGACTTGCTCCTTTGTTATCATATTGCAAAGTTACGAACTATTTTCAAATAATACAACTTTACCGTTGCATTTGTTCGTTATATCTGTGCTAATTCACCATGAAAGCTATTTCCGGGACAATGCCGTCGGCGGTGTTTGGAGCGAGTCCGGCACTACCGCAGACCGCATTGTCCACGTATAAGAGCCGGCTGAACACCAAGTGAAGGATCGCCTGTGCAGGTTGCGCCACAAGTGTCGCTGTACCTGCTCCGTCTATTCCTTCGCTCCGTGTTCTTAACGCCCGCTCCACATCTGTACTACAGGTTTACACCTTATTATATTTAGAGAATTCCCATCTTAGTATGTCGGTCATTCAGTGTCTCCTTAAAGGCACTTGCGGCTCAATGTTTTCCCACGACAATCGCATATATCACAGTACGGAAAGTATATTCGCTCGGAATGGATAACGTGCCGGGACGTGCTATTCTTTTGCTGACGGCTTAAAAATCTCCAGACTTCACTCCCTGCGGTCGTTCAGCTTGTATTTTTAGCCGTCGGCGAACAGCACTTTGCTCCCGTCACGCCGTGGTGTTATCGAGCGAACATACTTCATACTGCGAAATAGACGCATTGAGGTTAAAAAAAATATCGCCTTATGACACTGAATAACCGACATATTGACAAATCGAGCTTCACACCTTCACCGGCTCATACCGCATTAAGACGGATTGCAAAGGTGGTGGCTATAATCATAGGGGCGATTGTCGGTATAGTCTTTTGGCTGATATTGAAACCGTTATTCCGAGGTATAGGGTGGGTTATCAGCCTTGTATCTGCCCTAATGATAATCTATTGGTTACTCACTTTATAAAACACAACTTATATGGCTACTATGAAATCAAACAACGCTGCAATCGCAGCAATGCAGCAAATGCTCCAAGAGCGTTGCCTCGCCGAACCTGCCTTCGCTATCAAGATGGCAAACCCCAACAAGAGCTTTGAGGGGGCTGTAAACTACCTCTGTTCACAGATACAGAAGAGCGGTGTGTGCATGGTAGATGACGCAACAGTAATAAATTATCTATGTCATTATTTCGACGAGGCTGACATTGAGGAGGTTGGCAAAGTCAACTGCAACATCGTGGTATCCAAGCCGGAACTATCCGATGAGGACAAGGAGACTCTCAAGGAGCAGGCTATGGAGCAGTTCAAGCAGGAACAACTCCGAGAACTCCGCAATCAGTCAAAGCCGAAGTCTCAGCCTAAGCAGACCGACACCGCTCCCAAAGCCGGAGCAGAGATAGAAACCGCTCCAAACTTATTTGATAATCTCTAAACCACCAAGACTATGAATCAAAGAAAAGCATATAGTGGAACTGAACGGGCGACTCCGCCCGCTCACCACTCCCCAAATGAATTGGGCACTCAACTCAACCATCAACCATTACGGCTATCGGCTCAAATCCGGAATGTGTACCTGTATGAAATGCGGTCACGAGTGGTTGGAGGCAAGGAACGGAATGTGTCTTTGCCCCGAATGTGGTACTCAGATTGAAATCAAGGACACCAAAGAGCGTGTTATCCGTGACAAGTCCTATTTCAACGTAATCACCACTATGGAAGGTTATCAGGTAGTGAGAATGTTCCTGATGATAGTGGAAATGCGCAAGGGAATGAAGGCTAACCCCGCTTACCTTGAAATCGGTAGTTATTGGATTGACCCAAAAGGCAATACTACCGTAGTGGGGTTGCAGAGGACTTTAGGTCACTACATTGACTCCTTCGCTTTCGGCTCTCCATTGGAGATAAGACGTGACAATGATGCCTTCCAGCGCATATCCGATGAATGGGTCTATCCGCGCATCAAGGTAACTGACACAATCAAGCGCAACGGCTTCAATGGATGTTGCCACCATATCCACCCCGTGACTATGTTCCAAGAGTTACTAACTAATCCGAAAGCCGAGACACTGATGAAAGCCAATGAGATAGAGTTGCTCCGATACCTATGCGCAAGACCAACTTACAAGGCGGACATCGACACATATTGGAACACCATCAAGGTAGCCAACCGCAATGGTTATAAGGTTACTGACTCGCAGATGTGGATGGACTACATCAAGTTGTTTAACTCATGAAAACAAAGGAAACCAAACAACCACTAAAAGACTTGTGTTCAAGAGCGTTATATTAGTTATACTTTGATTTGCTTTCTGATTGTATTTGTTATTTTGCAGATATTTTGTTACCCGTTTGTTACCCAAGTGGAAAAGTCGGTGCAGATTGACCCCT
>DAAL01000086.1:274-17260 GCA_001701065.1 Bacteroidales bacterium GP4 | reverse complement strand
ATAGTAGGATATTTCATACTTATATCATCCATACTTGAACAAGAAATAACAATGGATGCAGTCGAAAATAATAACAAATTGCGTAAAAGTTTCATATTTGTAAATTTTTAAATGGATTTGTACAATAGATGTCATTATTGTACAAAGACTGCATCCGGAAGCTACTTATATCAATCACCATGTGAATCTCAATCCGAGTGGTATCGTGAACTCAAATGGTTTCTCCTGACGAATCGTCTTGACATCAGAGCCGGTGTTGAAATAATATCGGAACGATGGTTCAGCGTATATGCTGAATGACGGCGTGAAATGGTACTGGATGCCAAGTCCTCCCTCTACTGACCACTGCAAAGGAGCATGAATATGGAATACATTGGCACCGTTAGTTCCCAGTGTCGGTGAGTATTCCCAAACCGACTGTGTGCCATAAACCGGAATGTCCAGCGCACCGCCGCCTTGACCATACAACGAGAAGCCGTTGTAAGTGAATATCCGGTAGTTGAGTTTTAACGGAACGCCTATATAATGTATTCGTTGGATTGTTTCCTTGTTCATCAACTCGCTTTCCGAAAGGAAGTCTGACTGCAGGAACGTATAACGCAGCCCGGTTCCTATGCTCCAACGGGATGTGAGCGATTTGTTGACTGACAGTCCGATAACCAACGGCATATAATGTCGCGATTTCTCCGTAACTTCAATTTCTCCGGTTGGACCTTCAACATCAGGAGCACCGGGGTTCGGTATCCTATAACGGTTCAAGTCATTTTCTCCAAGCGCACCGGAATATGCCAATGATAATGACCAATCCGGGGTTTCGACATGTCGTGTACTCGGGAAATCTTCCTGGGCAATAAGCTCTTTCTGATTTATTATATTCGGGAATACTCTTACAGTATCATTGGTAATACTGTCATTCTTAACAGTCGGCATACTATCGGTCGGGATTGTTATCTCTGCTATATTTTGTTGTGTTTCAGTATGTCGTATTACCTTATAAATCATTTTTGTGTTTGGTACGACACTGTCAACTGCTGAATTTTTATTCACAATTGAGTCGGTGACTGAGGGCGTATCTTTATCCGTGTTATGGCTTATAATCGGTGTTGTGGGAGTTTCCTCTCTACGGTTTGTAGCCCAGTGCCAAAGGAGCAGAATAATTCCGATAATTGAGAGGATACCCATCTCCATACGATATTGCGTGATCAAACGTCGCAGCATTGCCTTTGCGTGCGTAAGTTGCGAAGACGAAGAGTGGGGAGCAATGCCAAGCAACGCCCCGATTTCCTTGTGTGAAAGCCCGTCAAGAACAGCCAGACGAAAAACTTTGCCATAACCGTTAGGGAGTCGGTCAATGATACTATCTATCTCTTCCCACGTCAATTCCGTGTTTCTTAGATTGTCCTCGTTGGTTTCTGTGGCGATTGAAACATCCGACAACGGGACGGATATCTGATTTGATCCCTCCTTAAGATATTGGAGGGCAAGATTTTTCATTATCGAGGTAAGCCAAGCCTCTGCCTTCTCGGCGTTTTTCAAAGAGCCTATTGAGGCAAATGCTATAAGGAAACCATCGTGAAGAATATCCCATACAACGTCTGTGTTATTGACATAATATGCCACAACCTCACGCATAGGGACAAGATAAGTCTGGTAAAGAATCCCGAAGGCTTCTCTATCGCCCGATTGACATAGTTTTACAAGGTGTCTTTTATCCATTGATTCAAAACTACCTTAATAGATGCTCGCAACACCAAAAGACTGCATGAACTTTTCAATTTTTTTGCGTCCTACGGTTGTAAATATATAATTCTGTATATCAACATTATATGCGCAATTAGGGCAGCAGATAGAATTAATCTTATGACATATTATTCGGTATGGACTACTAATGTTTTACGACGAGCATGTAGCCGAATCCGCGCTGATTGATAATGGCGATAGAGGGGTCATGACGCAGCAATCGGCGCAGTTTATGGATGTAGCCGTGAAGCGAATTCCGGTTGCTGAGGTCATCCCGCTGCCACACGGCAATCATCAATTCGGACGCATCGACCGTTTTGCCGATATTTGCGGCAAGCAGTTCCAGTATCTTTGCCTCGAAGTGGGATAATTCAGTCCTTTCATCACCGAGTAACAGCATCTGTGAGGTTGCATTATAAATATAAGCGCCTATGGCGAACTTGACATCTTCACTGCGACTAACATTATACTGACGAAGTAGTGATTTCATTCTCACTATTAGTTCGCGGAGTTCAAAGGGCTTTTTTAGATAATCGTTAGCTCCTACTTCAAAACCCTCCTCTACATCATCTATTGTGCTTTTCGCAGTCAGGAAAAGCAATGGGACAGCAGGCGACAGTTTTCTTATCTCTTTAGCCATTGTGAAGCCGTCCATCCGTGGCATCATCACATCGGCTATTACAATATCAGCACCTTCCGACCTGAACTTTTGAAGTCCATCCACACCATTGCCGGCTGTTATAACTTCGTAACCTTGACCTCTAAGCGTGTCAGCGACAATCGTGGTGAGATCAGCCTCATCTTCTACAAATAAAACTTTATTTTTCATCAGTTTCAAATTTTATTGTAAACACCGACCCCTCACCCACTTTGCTTGTGACATTAACAGCCCACCCCAACTTGTCAATAATACTTTTGACGTAATACAATCCGATTCCATAGCCACGCACATCCTGACGATTGCCATGTGGAACACGGTAGAACTTATTGAACAGATAGGGAATTGATTTTGACGGAATCCCGATGCCATTATCTGTGACCGAAAGTTCATTGTTGTCACCGGAAATACTTATTTCAACACTCTCGCTGGAGTATTTGATGGCATTGTCAATCAGGTTGTTCAGTACATTTGCCAGATGTGTTCTATCAGCTTCTACGACTATATTGTCAACCACGTTCACATTGATGGTTATATTCTTGTCACCTCTCATGCGCTGCGCATCGGCAATTTCATCCACAAACGGTCGTAAAAGAATCGTCTCCGGTTTGAGTTTCATTGTCTTTCGACGCTCCATACTCATGGCAAGGATATTTTCGACAAGTTCTCCAAGACGTTTCAATTGTTTGTTGGCAATCTTCAGATAGGTTTCTCTCTTTAATGCGTCATTACCCATGTCATAATTGAGAAGAGCATCGTTAGCGGAAAAGGCGATGGCGATAGGTGTTTTCAGTTCATGAGTCATGTTGCTGACAAAATCATCCTTCATCTCCTCGATTGTACGCAAACGCGACACCGTGCGGAACAGATACCAAAACGCAAGGGAAAAGGCTATCAAAAGAAGAAATACCGTGACGATTACGCCTGACATTTCCATCACAATGTGGCGTGTCAGTGGAGTCATATATATATGATATGACAATCCGGAATTGGGATTGAAACAATATGTGAACTCATCGTAATGCGTTGGATGTTTATTGGAATTCTCCACAATGACTTTTCCAACTGAATCAACCACTTCGGAAGCAACAAAGGAGGGATAAATATATCTGTCATTCAGTCTCTTGGTAAGTACGCTATCCATGACAGCCACATCAGCCGTTACATAAGGGTCGATAATGCCGTGAAACTGCTGGCTGACAGCATCTATAAATTTATTGGAGAACGAGGATTGACCCTTTACTACATATCCCCGGGTCTCCACAGTCCCATCGGGATGTCGGGTAGTAGCCACCATATCTCCATCAGGGTCTTGATAGACCGATGCCTCTCCATGAAGTCCCTCTCCATCGTCTCCATATTTTTCTTCAAGAGCTTCCGGTGTACTTGCCTTTGACCTTTCGGCTCTTACCCATAACTCATCAAGATCTGCATCGGCAATAGCTGTCATCACATCGCGTTCCACATTTGCTCTGAATTGTAAAGACTTACAAGATAATAGACATTGCAAGCGAAAATAGCGGCAATGACAACGATAAATGTGGTTGATATGGTCTTAAAGCGTTTCATATTGCGAAGTTAGCAATAATCTGTCATACAATCAGCTATCCAGACTTCGATTTAAGACTAAATAAGGGAGCATTTAAGACTAAATAAGGATGGCGGTTGCCGACATGAATTCATTGGCTTGTAATTTTGCATCGAACAGAAAATAACAAAGTTATGAGAAAAACAATTTTATCCGCATTATTCATCACATTCCTATCTGCGACAGCACAGACGGAAGTTCCCGACACCATCTCTACACAACAGCTTGATGAAGTTGTTGTCAAGGGAGAGAAACCACAGGTAAGGGGACAGGATGGCATCATGGTAGTTGACCTACCGGGTATAGTCAAGGACAAACCGGTCACGAATATTCTTGATGCTCTCGGCTATCTTCCCGGCGTGACGAACGACAACGGCATGATAGGGCTGACAGGAGCATCCAATGTAACCATTATTCTGAATGGCGAACTGACCAACATGCCGCTCCAGAATCTGTATCAGCTTCTTTATAATACTCCGGTCGACCGACTAAAGAATGTGGAAGTAATGTACTCCGCTCCGGCAAAATACCATGTGAACGGTGCTGTTATAAATGTGGTTTTGAAAACGCCTACTCCTCTTGACGGATTGCAAGGACAGGTCAGAGCCGGATACAATCAGGCTCATTATGGATCTTACGGAGGAGGACTTGCCGCAACATATGCTACAAAAGACTGGACTTTTGACTTAAACTATGGATTGTCCCGGACTAAATCATGGAATCAAGAAGACACTTATTCTAACCATCTTTTTAATGGCAACCGTGTAATGATTGAGGACAACATGCGGCGCATCGGCAGGAACTGGAGCAATACCATATTTGCATCCGCTTCATGGAGGACTCTCAAACTCACATATAACGGTCAAATTATATCCGATTCAAAAAATTGGAGCCTTTCAACAGGAACTCTTGGCAACTTCACAAATGCCTACAATATGCTGTCGCCGGTCAATTATCATAACATATCACTGCGTTATAACGCACCATTCGGAATGACCATAGGCGGTGATTATACTATGTATTCGGAAAACCGTTCCCAGTCATTGTTTAAGGACACTGATTATCTGCTTGGCTCGGAAAACCGTCAGGACATAAACCGATGGCATGTGTATGTCGACCAACAGCATCAGATTGGCAAATGGCGACTGAATTACGGAGCAGAATATCAACACTCTAAAGACCATAGCTCACAAAACTACGGCAATTCCGACAACCCTGATTTTGACGATATTCTCCGTGAAGATGTGGCAAGTTTCTATATAGGCACACAGTGGTCATTTGAGTGGGGATTGTCGTTCAATGCTTCGGCAAAGGGTGAATACTATCACAACAAATATCAGCACAACTGGAATTTCATTCCTCAGTTAGGAGCCACTTACTATAGAACCCCGAACAGTATTTTCCAACTCAATCTCAGCACCCAACGTGTTTATCCATCCTATTGGGAACTGCACGGCGGCACAAGCCATATAAATGATTACTCTACTGTTATCGGTAATCCAAAATTGCAACCATATATCCAATACGACGCTCAGTTTAACTATATCCTTCGGCAGAAATATGTGGCGACACTATATTTCCAGTATGGAGACAAAGCCACTGTACAGTTGCCTTATCAGTCACCGGACGCTCTAAATCTTATCTATCAAACTATCAACATGAATTATAAACGCACTATCGGAATTAACTTATATGCGCCTTTCAATGTGAGCGACTTATGGAATGCGGCGGTTACCTCAAATGTATTCAATCAGCGAGAGGAGGCAGAACATTTCCATGACATCAGTTTTGACAACAGCAAATGGATTTTCTATGCATCACTTACCAATTCACTCAAGTTCAGCCAAAATTGTCCTGTATCCTTGTCTCTTGATTTCAGCTATATTTCATCTGCATTGCAAGGAATCGCCAATTTGTCGGCTATCTGGAAAGTCGATGCCGGTGTAAAATGGCAGTTCGGAAAGAAGCGTTGCTGCGAATTCAATCTGAAAGCTGACGATATATTCAATAAATGGTCGCCAAATATGACTATCGACACAAACGGTCAGAACTATCGCATGAAAGTACGCGACATGACACGCAATGTCAAACTGACTTTTATGTGGCGGTTCAACGGCTTCAAGCCTAAAGACAGCGACATTGACACATCTCGCTTCGGAACAGGGAAATAGTTAGTTAGCAGTCAGATGGTGAATTAGTTCGGAAGCGGTCATTACTTCCATCCGGGAGAAGGCAAACAGCTTCTTGCCGAGGTCCTTTAACGAATGACCGATGTGGTAGACCTCCTCGTCTATTATCAAGAAGCGGTCATGGACTTTGGAGCATTGATGCAATGCCACTCCCGGGTATTGGGCGTTGTGTCGCTCTACATCCTGACGTAGCTGACGAGAAATCTTGTCCCCGTAAATATCCACGGTCACGCCTGACTTCCGTTTTGACAACTGAACCAACACGGAGTCATCCACATAATTGTCAATGACAATAATTCGTGTCCCAGCTTCACGGATTAGCTTGGCTACAAAAGCATAGGCATCAAATATCTGCCCGTCGAAGAAGATGCCTTCCCTCGGCTGGAGCGAACTTCGCACGAAGAAATCAACCTTCTCGTCGAGCCGCACCAAATGCCGGTCATGCTCCGACAATCTACGGTCAATACGGTCCTCAAGCTGCATCAGCCGCTGATTCACAGAATATCCCCTGAGAAGATATTCTTTCAGGACTTTATTAGCCCATTGGCGGAACTGGATTCCACGTTTTGACTTAACCCGATATCCTACCGATATTATCACATCAAGATTGTATAATTTTATACGATATCGTTTGCCGTCAGAAGCAGTTGTCAAGGAATACTTGACAACTGAATTTTCCTCTAATTCTCCTTCTTTGAATATGTTGCCCGTATGTAAGCTTATGTTTTGCTTGGATGTCTGAAATAAATTCATCATCTGAGCTTGAGTTAACCACACCGTTTCATTCTCAACCCTCACATCAAGACGAAGGGTTTCGTCCGGCTGATAAAGGATAATTTCATTCTCGCTATACGACTGCGTTAAAGCGTTTTCGTTTTCAGGTATTGATTTCATATATAATTTATTTAAGACGTTTATAAAATTATGATGCAGGTGGGCGGATCCAGAATCAGAATAGTTTCATTTTTAGTCCGATTCGGACTGCTTCGGCAGTATTTGCCACATTAAGATGCTGCAGGATATTTTGACGATGCCGGTAGACCGTATTAAGCGAAAGGTTCAGAGTATCGGCAATCTGTTTGCTCGCCAACCCCTTTGAAAGCAGCATCAAAACCTCTCTTTCCCTGTTTGTGAGGATTTTAGCATCGACGATGCGCAACCGCTCCGATGTCAAAGGAAGCCCGGTCCTCAGGTTAAATATATGTCCGTCAAATGTTTCCGACAGATTCAACCCCACAGGCAGATAGGTACAAATGCTGATATTAATACTGCCGCTGTCAGTAATCTCAAGATAGCGCGTCTGATGTATAATAGGCACAATCGAATCGCCCACGCGAATGTTAATTTTGCTCGATTTAACATAATCGCCTCTCTCCTCAGCAGGCAATGACTTGATAAGTTCTATATATCGAAGCTCAAGGATGTGGCTGTCAAGAAGATCCTGAGAATCAATAAAAGAGAAAACTATATCCTCAAATGCTGAATCAAACTCCGTCTCTTCGTCAAGACCGAGTTTTGCGCCGAATGCGCCTGCGTATATGTATGATTTATTATGTAATATGTCAGATATCACTGCCACCCCACCCTGCAACAAGGCAAATGACCGTGCCATGTCGCGGCACGTCGCCAACCGGTCCATGTGGTTGGCATCGGCGCTATGCGCCTGCGACAGCAAAGCGCATTTAAATGTGGCGGCAATATCCATAGGCAAAATGGCTAAAATTAACTATTGTACATGCTTCCGACAAGGAGTAATTTTGCAATACAAAAGTAACAAATAAAATCCAATCTACAATGAACCGGAAAATATTAATGGCAGCAGCAATAGTGCTTGCCGCAACTTCTTGTCAATTAAAGGTGGAGCAAGAAAGTAATTTTAAACATGATTTGGCGGATGTTGACAATAAAATTTCACTGTCCGACTGCGATATCACATTTGACGGAGTGAGATTCACAAAATCACTAAACGGCGGTGACTCACTCGTGACAATTAATGACTCGATACTGAATTTCGACTGCGAACAAGGGCGAGACTTCTTCAGTGATCCAAACATGAAATTATCGAACCATACAATTCCGGCGATACTGAGCGAGGTGGACAACACCAAACCATTCACTTTGTCAGCCAAGGTTACTCCCGGATTCTCAGAGGAAGGCACTTACAATGCCGCCGACCTACTCGTGTTTGCCTCTGACTCTCTATATCAGAAACTCTGTTTTGAACAGGATGAGCGCGGAAATCACCGAGTGGTTAGCGTCAGAACTGTAGGAACTTCCGATGATAATAACCATGATGTGATTATGGATGGAAGCGTATTCCTTAAAATTTCATCCGATGCTCGCACCATCGCCAGCTATTATTCTATCGACGGACAGGAATGGCACATGGTGAGACTCTACAAAAACGACTATCCCGATAAGCTTTATATAGGTATCGCCAGCCAGGCACCCCAAAAAGGGAATTGCCTAAGCACATTCAGCGACATGAAGCTTGATCAAAGCAATGTAGCCGATTTCCGTATGGGAAAATAATCATTTTAAAATCCAAAAACTTTATTACTCATGAACAAAATCATCATTTTCGCATCCCTGATTATTTCGTGCGCATTAGGAGCTTGCACCAAGAGCAGCAACAATGATGCGCCTGCGACAAGTAAAACCGAATCAAATGACACTATTATGAAACAGTTTGTAAAAGAAAATCTATATTGGACCAGAGAACCTCGCCAATATTCCATAAGCGACACGCTTATCACCATCACTACTGATCCCAAAACCGACCTTTGGCAACGTACCTATTACGGATTCCAGAACGACAATGCGCCTGTGCTTCAAATGAAGACATCACGCAAATTCTTCTCGTTCACCGTCAAAACGGCATTCAACAGTTCAGCCCTGTTCGACCAGTGCGGAATAGCGATATACCTTGACAGCGAAAACTGGATGAAAGCCTCGATAGAATACGAAAACGAAGAGTTCCAACGCCTCGGAAGCGTCGTGACAAATAACGGATATTCCGACTGGGCGACACACGACATACCGTCGTCGATAAAAGAAATGTGGTACCGCCTGAGCCGCCGTAACAGCGACTATTACATCGAAACAAGCACCGACGGCGTGAATTTCCACCAGATGCGGGCATTCCACCTATTCCATGGCGACGGTGAAATTTCATTTGGACTCTATGCCGCAAGCCCTGTCGACCATTCATTTACCGCCCGGTTCTCAGACATGGAAGTAAGCGAATGCAAATGGGCTGACTGGTCAGCCAAAGACACCGGTTTCTCCGAAACCAAATAACAATCACCTGCTTCAAAAACAACAACGCAAATAACCCATAGACTTTTACTCATTGACTTTTCAATCACAATAAAACGTTAATAGCTCATAATGCAAATTCTTAACTAACACAAAATTTAAAATCAGTCAGATAACACAGTTTTGAGGTTATAAAAAAGAGGATACTGTGTTTAACCCAAGCTGCAGGCAGAAAGTCCCCATCAAACTTTCAGCCTGCAGCAAATCTATAAATACAATATAAGATGGGGTTTTAGGTGAATGGGAGGATTTATTGGTTAAATTAAGTTAAAACAAGAAAAATCTAATTGGGATGGAATTACCGAATCTACTACCATAGGAAACGTTCGGCAATTCCATCTTTTTTATGCCGGACAGTCATTCCCAATTCTATCAAACATGGCTTTATTCACTCCAAATACATGCTCAGGCGGATGCGTTTTCAAACGTACTGTTACGTTGAAAGTTATGGCGGTCATTTATCTTGCCGTTATCCCGGATTAAATTTGTATATTTGTGAATTGTTTTCTTTGCTTAAACGGTGCGAAAAATGATTATAGAGACTGAAAGATTGATTCTACGACCTTGGCGCGAAACTGATGCTGCGGCGTTGTTCAAGTATGCACGCGACCCGGACATCGGGCCTATCGCAGGGTGGATGCCGCATACTTCGGTAGAAAACAGCCTTGAGATTATTCGGACTGTGTTTTCCGCTCCCGAGACTTATGCGGTGGTGTTGAAAGGCGGAAATGAGCCTGTGGGGTGTTGCGGAATAATGTTCTCTGACGGGCCTCGCACTGCCGATATGAAGCCGCGCGAAGCTGAGATAGGTTACTGGATTGGCAAGCCTTATTGGGGTCAAGGCTTAATCCCGGAAGCGGTAAATGCCTTGCTGTCAAGATGCTTCAATGAGTTGGCTCTTGATGCTGTGTGGTGCGGACATTATGAAGGAAACGCTAAGTCAAGGCGCGTGATTGAAAAAAGCGGATTTAAATATCATCACACAAACCGTGACTCGGTATCGCCGCTCGGAGATAAACGCACCGAGCATTTCTACAAAATGACGAAAGAGGACTACGAAATGAATCAGAATTAAATTTACGCAGTTATGGAAAGTCGCAAGGTAATTATAACATGGTTGGGTGTCACGATTGTGGTGATGTTCGCGTTGCCGTGGGCTGTGGCACGGCTTGCGTCGGAGTGTAGCGGAAGGGCATTCTGCATGATGCTGTTCTTCATTGTCAATCCTATTTATTCTGCGATTCTCGGTTATCGTTGCGGAAAAGAGATAAAGAAAATGTGGAATCTGCCTTTGGTGTCGTCCATCGCTTTCCTTTCCGGGACATGGCTATTTTTTGACATCAGGGAGGTATGGTTCTTAATTTATGCCGCAGCTTATCTTGCTATAGGCTGGGCGGCAATGTTTGTGAGCAAGTACCTAAGGAAGAGTTAGATAAGGGAATGTCGGGGTGCATTAATTAAGATATTGAAGGTGTTTAAATACTAATAATGTAATATCGAAACGTTCATGGGTAAGTCGCTTAAAGACATGACATTGGAAGAACTTTGGCAATTGTTTCCTATTGTACTGACACCGCACCAGCCGCAATGGAGCGGTTGGGCGAAACAAGAAATAGAAAATCTCTCTGCTTTGCTCTCGGAATATTCTCCCATCATAAGCCACATAGGCAGCACTGCTATTCCTGGCATTCAGGCAAAGCCGATTATTGATATTCTTGTAGAAATTAATCCCGATGTCGACCGGCAACGTATAAGGGAAGAAATGGAAACAGCCGGATATATCTGTATGGCATCATCCGATTTTCGCATGAGTTTCAACAAGGGATATACTCCTGAGGGATATGCTGAAAAGGTATTTCATATTCATTTCCATGTCTTTGGCGACAATGACGAAATCATTTTCCGAGACTATCTCAACAATCATCCGGAAGTCGCTCACGAATATGAAAAGCTTAAATTAAGCCTTTTGCCAAAATACAAGCATGACCGTGACGGCTACACGGATGCCAAATCAGCCTTTGTCAGGAAAATATTGGAAATTGCCAAATCCGGCGATAGACATTCTATTATCTATTAATGTGCGCCGCAATTGCCGACATGTTATCGGTAGCGCCGCCACATGGATGTTCTTTGGCAAAAATAGACTGTGGAATCTGAAATATTCCGTATATTTGTGCTTGGGTTCTTGACCTTAATAAATGAAATATTAATCGGCTCCATCGGACTAAGGCGCATTTAGCCGTTCCTGCGGAGCAAAAATAAAAACTATATGGAAATTGAAAATCGGAAACGCATCAGTAAAAAAGCCGAGGAAGTTCTTGCTCGTTGCGAGGAAGTCACGCTGGCATCAGTAAACGCCGCCGGATTCCCACGTCCCGTGCCTATGGCAATCATGAAGAAGATAGGGTTCAGTGAAGTGTGGATGTCGACCGGTGCCGATTCAGAAAAGACTGCTGAATTTCGGGAAAATCCCAAAGCCGGACTCTGCTATTCGAGCAAAGGCGACAGTGTAGCAATGAGAGGGACAGTGGAAATCGTCACTGATGACGAACTCCGTAAAGAGATGTGGAAGGACTGGATGAAGTATCATTTCACGGGTGGACCTACTGATCCGAATTATGTATTGCTTCGTTTCGTGGGAATTGACGCTACAATATGGATTGATAATGAGTTTGTGAAATTCAAGTTATGAGCAACGAGATTCGTTATATTCTTTTGCCCGACTATGCCGCCCATGAAGCAGTGTATCTTGCGCAGGCTGTCGCTTCCGATGAATACGCCTTGAAAGAGCATCCAAAGTATATCAACAAATCTGTTGCGCCGACAATGGAGCCGGTAAAGTCCATCGGAGGATTCCGCACTGTGCCTGATTACTCATTTGAAACGATGCCCGACGATTATGCGGCATTGGTGCTGATTGGCGGTTTCGGTTGGAGTACACCAATCGCCGACAAGGTTGTGCCTATTGTCACGCATGCCATTGCGAAAGGCAAGATTGTAGGCGCAATTTGCAATGCCGCATCATGGATGGCAAAACATGGATTTCTTAACACCGTTAAGCACACCGGCAACGGACCGGAGCAATTGCAGCTATGGGGCGGCGACAATTACACCAACGCCGCCGGATATATCCATGCTCAGGCTGTGAGCGACAAGAATATCGTGACGGCAAACGGCTCTGCGACCCTCGAATTTGCCAAAGAATTGCTCCTGTTGCTTGAAAACGACACACCGGAGCGCATCGAAATGTATTATCAGTTCAACAAGCAGGGATTCTGCGCATTATTCCCCACTAATTAAAATATGCCTTGTTCTGCCGATTTCATTAAATTCGTCTGCGACGCACTTGCCCCCTTGGGTGAGGTTCGTACCCGCAAGATGATGGGAGATTATGTTATTTATCTGAATGACAAATGTGTAATAACCGCTTGCGATAATATGGCATTTGTCAAAAAACTGCCATGCATTGCCGATTTAATGGCTGATGCGGAAACCGGCTATGCCTACAAAGGCGCAAAGGAGGGATATATCCTCGATTTCCGTGACCGGCATAAAACACTGAAGGTAATAGAGACTTTGTGGGAAGAACTGCCTTTACCGAAATCCCGGAGGAAATAGCATGGATGACAGATGGCGATGATATTGTCGGATTATTGATTATGCTAAGAAGATTTCAGACTAAATCATCTGAACAACATTGATTAATAATATGTTGATTTCGGTAAATCAAATTCAGATGACTAAGAAAAAGAAGAAGTTTGTGGAATATCCTTGATTTTGCGTGCAGGATTCCCGGCAACAAGTGTGAATGGTGCCACGTCCTTTGTGACTACACTGCCCGCACCCACTACCGCTCCTTCACCTATGGTCACTCCTGGGAGCACCACAACATTGGAAGCGATCCAAACATTGTCGCCGATAGTGATGGGAAGTGATCGCATGATGCCGCGGTTGCGTTCTTCGGGAGTCATGGCGTGGATTACTGTGCATAGACTTACATTTGGACCTATAAACACATTATCGCCAATGGTTACATCGGCTTCATCAAGGATGACGAGATTGAAATTGCCAACGAAGTTGTTGCCCACATGAATATTAAACCCGAAATCGCAGTGAAACGGGGGATTGATAGTGAACTTCTCACCTATAGAGCCGAACAATTGCCTGATGATTTGTCGGCGTTCTTCTTTATGTGAAGGTGGAAGTGAGTTAAATTTGAAACATTCTTCTTCGCATCTGTCAAGAGCGTCAGCTATTCCTGCCGCGAAACCGTCAGTCCATTCTCCCGATTTTAGTTTTTCAAAATTTTCCCAATGCTTCATGTCAATCTTGTTTTTTACAAAGGTACACAATTATTCCTTATTTTATGTAACTTTGCGGGTGAGAGATAATGGAATTGCCGTAACTTTGCCGATAAATAGACTGAAATATGAAAGAAATAGATCCAAAAGGCACTTCACGTGCCTATGCTTTCGACATGTGGATGAAAGCTCCGATGCCTATGGTGACGCTGTTCAAGACTCTCGATGTGTCGCGCCTTCTGCGCGTCAGCCGCCGCAGAGGACTGAAATTCAATATGCTCATGTGCTGGTGCATAGGTCGTGCGGCATCGCAAGTCAAGGAGTTCTATATGTTGCCTGTGGCGACAAGCTGATTCAGTATGACAATATTGCGGTAAATACCATTGTCGCCAACTCCCGGGGCGAAGTCAGTTCGTGCGACATCCCATGGTCAGAGAGCCTTGCCGATTTCAATGCCCATTACCTCCGGCTCACCCGCCAAGTGGCTGAGACGTGCGAGAACCATGACCTTCCCGACTCGATGGTGATAGGCACTTCGGCATTGGTGCAGTCCCATATCGACGGAGCGGTGGGGATGTACAGCGGAATTTTCAACAATCCTTTCCTGATATGGGGCAGATACCGTAAACGATGGTTCCGGGCGCGGCTGACGGTATCATTCCAGTTTCATCACACTCAGATGGACGGTGCTCACGCCGCCCGTTTCCTTGATTTGCTTCAAGCCGAGATTGACGGACTCTGATGTTTTGTCATTATGACGATGCCATGTACCGCAAATTATGCTTATCTTTGCGAGTGTAAGTGAAAAGTATTTGACATGAGATTTAAATATTGTCCTGACTGCGGGGCTGAACTGACTGCGAGAGAACTTGGCGACGAGGGGATGGTGCCTTGGTGCGATGCCTGCGGAAAACCATGGTTCGACATGTTTCCGGTGGCTATAATCGCGCTTGTCCATAACGAGAAAGGCGAGGTGCTGCTGCTTCGGCAGAACTACATCTCCACTGAGTTCTACAATCTTGTATCGGGCTATGTGACACCGGGCGAGAATGCCGAGACGTGTGCCGCGAGGGAGATTATGGAGGAAACCGGACAGAAGGTGGACAATCTTGAACTGGTTTTGACCAGCTGGTTTGCCCAGAAGGAGATGATGATGATAGGTTTCTTCGCCTCGGTGCATTCCACGGAGTTGAAGCTGTCCACTGAAGTCGATTCTGCCTCATGGTATTCTCCCGATGAGATTCTTGACAAGGTGAGCACCCGTCCCGGTTCGGCTTCACGGTTGCTGTGCGAGAAATATCTTGAACGAATACGCCTGTAGTCCGGTGAAACGTGCCATCATAATAGGATGTCCCGGCTCGGGAAAGAGCACTTTCGGGCGCAAACTCGCCGCAGCGACCGGCATTCCGCTTCATTATCTTGACATGGTGTGGCATCGCCCCGACCGCACGACTGTGAGCCGCGATGAGTTTGACCTCCGTCTGGACGAGATAATGTCAGCCGACGAATGGATTATCGACGGGAACTACCTGCGCACACTTCCGCTCAGGTTGAGGAAGTGCGACACGGTTTTCATGTTTGACTTGCCGCTTGAAGTGTGCCTTGCAGGCGCTGAGGAACGGCTCGGCAAAGACCGGGTTGACATGCCGTGGACCGATGTGACGATGGACGAGGAATTCCGTCAGTGGATTCTTGATTTTCCTGAACAACAACTCCCTGTGATTAACATCCTGCTGGAAAATTACAGCGATAGAGTGAGCATAGTCCGGTTCCGCACAAGAGCGGAGGCTGATGAGTACATCGCCCGGCTGTCACTTGCCAAGGAGTGAGCGCAGATAAGCGGTGAGTTCGTTAGCCATCACTTGAGCCTGTGCTGCCGATGGATGATAGTCGGCTCCGTAGCCGAGTTCGCCGGTCTGTGGAGTCATGTCGAAGCGGTACACCCGGTCGTGGTTGGCGGCTATGGAATCAAGTATCACCTTTTGCGTTTCAAGTTCCTTCCCGTTGAGCATCGAGCCGGTGAGCAGCACCACCTTCGACGATGGATTCACCTCCAGCACGTGGTCAAGAAATGAGTCATATGTGGCGGCATAAAGCTCTGCGTCGTAATTGTTGGTCGAGAAGTCGTTGGTGCCGAGGTTTATGCATATTATGTCAGGCGTGTAGGCGGTGAAGTCCCAAGGATAGTCGGTAGCGTAGAGCAGTGCCTTGTCGTACTCCTGAGGCATCGTGCCCTCGGGGCTTCCATCTTTGGGTCCGTCATAGTTGCGGTAGATTCCTATTCCCGAACGTGCCACCACATTGGATTCGGCGTTGAGATTGCGCGCCGTCAGATGGGCGAAGCTCAGGCAATGGTTCTCGGTGTCGTAGCTGAAATGCACTTGTGCGCTGTCAGCCTCGGTGCCGTAGCCGCAGGTGATGGAATTCCCTATAAATTCGAGCTTTAGATCTGATGCCGCAGGCTTGGGCAGAAGTTTGCCGTCGCTATCAAGGATAAAACCGCGTATCTCAGGATTCATTTCGTACCCCTCGATGGCGTAGGTGATACGCGCGGTGTGGTTGCCCTCAGGCAGCCCTTCGGCAAGAGTCAATACCGAATCTTCGGGAGCATACAGCACTTTAGCGGGTGCCAGTGAGTCGATTTCGACCATGAAATATCCGCTTCCGGGGCTTGTAGCCATGGCAAGCGAAGTTCCGGTGAAGTTCAACATTGCCGTTACGCCCGGAAAGTTGAACAACCGTGTGTGCTCCGGAGTCACCACGGTACGGCCCATTACGAGAATATCGGGGTCATCGGCAGGAATCATTTCCTGCTTGCCCGAACAGGAAATCGCCGCAAGGGCTATAAGAGATAAAAATAGATGTTTCATTGTCGTAATTCTTTTTTTGCAAAGTTATTCATTTCCATTGACATAAATAGCAACAATCTTATCCAATTGTCATGATAATTTGCTTACACTTGCATCTGAGCCTACATTGTGTCTCACATATAATCCCGGAGAAAAGATTTAAAAAGTGTTAATATGCTTGACGTAGACTCAATATTATTGTATATTTGCATTAAAATTACAATCAAACACATATCTTTATGCAACACACACTCAATTACCGCACTGAATGGATAGAGATGATAAACACTCTGCCCGACGCAAACGACCGCAATGCCCTTATTGCTGCAATCACCATGTACCA
>DAAL01000086.1:0-163 GCA_001701065.1 Bacteroidales bacterium GP4 | reverse complement strand
CGCGCCGTGCCCGGCGCACAGCAAAAGCTGTAAAACCCGCCATCCATGTCGCATCAACCGCAGAAGCAGCTATGGAGAATAAACCAATAACCGCGTCCCCCGAGTTGCCGGAGTTGCCGGAGCCGCCCGATTTGCCGGATCTTCCCGAGCTATTTTGCGCTGC
>DAAL01000183.1 GCA_001701065.1 Bacteroidales bacterium GP4 | reverse complement strand
AGCATCGCGCATGCGCCATGCACTCGCCACCGTCAAGGCACGTGACAAAGCCTACATCACCCACACCTCCGACTCCCTCATTCGTCCCGTCTTAGACTACTACAGCAGCCGACCCTCATCCGACACTCTGCGCCCCGTGGCGTTCTACTACGCCGGACGTGTTTACTCCGACCTCGGCGACACTCCCCGTGCCCTCGACTACTTCCAGCAAGCACTCGACGCAATCCCCGCCGACCAAAATATCGGTCTACGCTCCATCATCCATGCACAGATGGGAGGACTTTTCTACAATCAGCTTATGCTTGATGAAGCCATAGCAGAAACTAAAGAAGGATTGAGATATGATATTATCGAACAAAAACCCATTAAAGAGACACAATCCTTACAGTCATTAGGATTCTATTATCTTGTTCTCCACAAATATGATAGTGCCGAGTTCTACTATAATTCAGCATTAGAGAGAGCTAAAGGAGCAAAACTTATAGATATCGAGCGTCAGATATTACGGCAATTAGCAATGAATAATCTCGTTCAAGGTAGATATGAGAAAGCTGAAGAATTATTTAAAACTTCATGTCCCAATTTAGCCCTAAGAGAAGAAATCAGCACCGCCCACTCCATTGGTGCACATATCGCTATTGCCAAAGGCAATGAGGAGGAAGCATTGCCTTATTTGAGATGGCTTTGCGACAGCGGCACCATACACGGAAAAATTTATGCATTAAAACGATTGGCATTTATAAAAATGACCCATGCCAATAAAGATAGCGCATTATTATATCTATCTCAATCATTCAGTCTTGAAGATAGCGTAAACCAAAATAAAGATTCAGAAAGAATAGCACAAATAAAATCATCCTATGACTATTCCATACATGAACGAGAAAGTTCCTTGCTCAAAGCGGAGAAATCCACATTAAAATGGCAACTCGCTTTTATAGCCATATTATTGATTTCGATAATTATTATAGCTTCATGGTATATCATCCGTCTCCGACAACAAAATCGTAAATTTCGGGAATTAGAGAAGCTTTATAAAAATAATGAAAATTTTTCGGCTGCAATTAGAATCCAAGAAGAAGACATCTCGGCTTTGCCCATAGTAAAGACATTTAAAGAAAAGTCCGAATCAGGGATTCCGGTATCCGATGAAGAATGGAGTGAACTTGAGGACTTAATCAGGACCCATTATCCAAAATTGTATCTTGCGTTAAAGGTGAACAATGTACTTTCACTGGTTGAGTGGAGAGTGACGATGCTTATAAAAATAGATATTCAGCCTTCAAAAATAAGTAATCTCATTAACCGTTCCAAAAATTCCGTATCTTCTATCCGCACGCGACTCAATAAAAAGCTCAATGGCGGTTCAGGAAGTTCCAAAGACTGGGACGCTTTTGTACGCTCATTGTAAGCATGTTATATGGTTTGCGAACTTTTGCGAACTGTTAAAACTGAAAATGCGAACTATTTGCGAACTAAAATTCTTGCATTTAAGTGAAGCAATACCTTAAATTTGCGAAAAACAATTAACCTTACTTTTATGAAAAATTTCGTTACCCTTTCAGTCCTTATTATGCGTTGCGTGCAATCACGACTTCACCACCGCAGCATTCCTCATCCGCGGCATCATTCCGCAAGAATAGTCCCGCATATAGCCCGGTAATGAGCGCAGCGAAGTTAGCTCCGCATTTATATGCAGGGATGATAGCTCAAAATATATTACTGACTATCAAACAGTTACCCCCCCCCCATCGCAAAAAAAGTAGTTTTATTCCTTTGAAAATCGGTTTATATCAACTATCTTTGCGCAATATCATCCATTAAAATGCAGAGTGTTAGCTATAACATCATCATCTGCGATGATTACCTTACGTAAACAAAATTAACCAATATATTAATTCAATCGTACCAATTATGACACAGATTTTTCGCAATGGCTTAACAAGGCTCTTTTCCGCAGTAATACTGTCAATAATGGCACTCCCATTGTCGGCACAGGAAGCCGTGGATTCCGTAGCTACCGACTCGCTTACCCGCAAGCTTAAGGAGGTGACGGTGCAAGCTGATCCAATTAGGCACCACGGAAACCAAACGACGGTAACCATCACTCGCGCTATGCGCAAGAATGCCGAAAGCACTGCCGAGATGTTGGGAAATATCCCCGGAATTACAGTGAACCGAGCCCATAATAGTGTAGATTATATGGGACGTAGCGATATAAAGTTCCTTGTGGATAGTATGGAAAAGGATGAGGAATACGTAAAAAATCTTGGACATTTACGGTTTGACAAGGTGGACATAATCAGGAATCCGGGAGGACGCTATGCCGGCTATAGCATCCTCATAAATCTGCATACACGTGAAAATTACGAAGGCTACGAGGGTTTTGCATCTACTAAAACCAACATTAACCCCGCTTATGACAAAGGATATGCTTTTTCAAGATTAAATACCGGTATTAGCTTTACCTATACTTGGGATAAATGGACAATATCAACTTCGCCGGGATTTAGTTTTCGCCGGGGCCAAAGCGATATACTCTACAGTAATACCAAATATCCCTACAACAATCTGCAAGAAATCATTATTCCCAATCCGGGAGGTGAACCCTCAAGCCGTCCCTACGTCAGAGGAAAAGGATGGAACCTCAACATTGACTATCAGTTCAACAAGGACCATTCAATCAGCGCGACCTATGATTATGCCAAGCAAGATGATGACATATACCGACATTCTACGATTCTTTCGGGAGCTCTTGACGCTTCAGTACTTGACACCATCAGCATACGCCGTGTGTCACGCGACAATGGCTTCCGCCACACATATGCATTATTCTACAAAGGTAGAATAGACGGATGGAACATCTGGATTGGAGCCAACTACAATCACAATCCATGGCGGACGCGCGAACACACCGAACGCTCATCAGGATTTATGCTTGATGACAATCTGCGCCAACAACTCAATTTCACTTGGGTCAATGCCGACATAAGCCAAAATTTTTATGACGGAAAACTCTCGACGGGAATCGGTTATGAGAACCTGTGGCGTAAACACAGAATCAGGCAGATGGAGACACTGGATATCCTTACTACATCCACCGAAAGACGCAACCGGTGGTATCTATCCACAGGATACAGCATATCACCATCCATGCATGTGAAACTGGATGGCGGAATGACATTCCTTAGCAGCATATCAGGAGGAATCAAAGAAAATCAGACCTTATGGAACTTGAGGGCAGAAATATCCAAGGACTTCAAAGGCGGTTATGTCAGTATCAATTATGAGAGATCCATCCGCAATCCCCTCTCTCAGTCAAGACAGGACTACGGCCAGTTTACCGACTCCCTCACATGGAGCGGCGGAAATCCTTTTCTTCGATCTTCCACCGACAATTGGATTTCTTTGTACAGCTCCGCACTTGACAACACCCTCTCGATAAGAGGATATCTTTCAATAAATCCGGCTGAGATAAACAATATAGTGGAAGAGCGCACCGGAATGCGACCCGACGGCACCATGGGTCCCTATATCGCCATCCAACCACAGAACACCTACAGTCGGTCATGGGACATAGGAATCACTTACCGTAAACGATTCAATAGGGCACGTCCTTCAGCCACCATCGCATGGAGGGATTTCTATACCTCTTACAAGGACAAATCGTATAGAGAAAGTGGAATACGTATGATAATCGGATGCGAATATGAAATAAGCGAAAAAGATTTCTATGCTTTTGTAGAGTATAGATATCTACCCACAGGATTTGTTTCCCCTCAAGGTTATACAAAAGGGAAATCGGACTATGCCACCATTATTTTACAGAAACGATTTTTTAAACGCCAACTCGAGATTATGATAGAATATCTGCCACCCATACATCTCGTTTCAGGACGGTCCCGGTCGTGGACTTTCAGCCCGGTAATGAATAGTTATACGGTCACTAATGACCAAAAGTTAGAATGCAACTCCATGTATATAACCCTTCGCTACCGCATAAGCGGAGGAAAATCAGTAAGGCATTATCGCCGCATTCTGTTCAACGAATAATGAACACTGCAAAGTATACTCATCCACAATGAAGAAAAACAGGATAAAAATAAGCCGTCAGCTTGAAGCAAATGACTGCGGACCGGCATGTCTGCACATGATAGCGGCTCTGCACGGACGGAATCAGAATCAGAGATGTTTCCGCAGGAATAATCCCGTATATAGCCCGGTAATGAGCGTAGCGAATTGCCAGGAAATGGGGATGCAGGATTATTCCCTTCGGGAAATTGATGATTGCGTCGTGGAGCACCGTGGTTTCGCCGAAAGGCGATATTTAATTGTTAGCACCGCATTGAGCGTAACGAAATGTGGTGTTGAGAACGCGACAATAAACAACAACTTTAACCAAAATACCAACCAATTATGAAACATGTATCTTTCAATGGCTTAACAAGGCTCTTTTCCGCTGCGATTCTGTCAATAATGGCACTCCCATTGTCGGCGCAGGAAGCGGCTGACTCCGCAGCCACCGATTCTTTGACAAAAGAGCTTCAGGAAGTGACCGTGCAGGCATCGGCGGCGCAGCATGACAGCAACCACACAATCTACACCATAACCCGGCAATTGCGAAACCGTGCCGACGACACCGGGGAAATGCTCGGCAATCTTCCGGAGATGTATTTCAACCGAATCACACGCAAGCTCGAATTCAACGGCAAAACCAACATCAAGATCCTTGTGGACAGCATGGAGAAGGACGAGACCTACATACAGAATCTCCATCATGTGAGATTCGATAAAATCGATGTGATCCGATTCCCTTCGGGAAAATATGCGGGATATGAAGTGCTCATAAACCTGCACACCAAAGAGAACTACGAAGGCTACGACGCTTACGCCTCCACATCGCAGGAATTCACTCCCCGCTACTCTTCAGGACATGAATTTTCAAATAGCCATAATCTCATGAGCTTCACCTATACCCGCAATAAATGGACAGTATCGGTCAATCCGGTGTTCAACTGGTCACGCAATGAGAGCTACTCCGATTTTGAAAACGCCTATCTGCTTAACGACCTGCAGGAGAAATCCATCCCCAATCCGGGACACGAGCCTAACCGACAGCCCTACATGCGTGGAAAATCATGGGACCTCAACATCGACTATCAGTTCAATAAAAACCATTCCATCAGTGCCACTTATTATTACGGGAAGGAGGACAACGACACTTACAGCCGCTCCACTATGCTCACCGGTGCGCTCAATGCCCCGGTGCTTAGCCTTGACACGGTACACACCCGAAGCGTGGCACGCGACAACGGCTACCGGCACACATGGGGACTATATTACCGGGGCAAAATATCAGGATGGGACATATGGACCGGAGCCAACTACAGCCACAATCCGTGGAGAACCCGTGACGAGACCGAGCGTTCGTCAGGATTCATGATTGAGGACAACCAACGCCAGCAGTTAAACTACACATGGGTCAACGTGGACATAAACCGCTCATTCTTGGACAACAAACTTGGGTTCAACGTAGGCTACGAGAACATGTGGCGAAAATACCGCGCGAAACGGCTTGAGACACTGGAGGAACTCACCTCATCGCTTGACCGCAGAAACCGATGGTACACCACCATCACCTACCGCCCTTCCACAAATACTTCACTTGACCTGAGCGGCGGCATGACGTTCAACAACAGCCGCGCCGGCAACATCAAAGAGAATCAGGTACTCTACACCCTCGGAGCAAGATTGACCCACAACTTCAACAGAAATGTATATGCATCCATCATGTATCAGCGCACAATAAAGAATCCGCTTGCGCAGACACGAAGGGACTACGGGCAGTTCACCGACTCCCTGTGGTTGTCAGGCGGAAATCCGGAGCTGAAGTCAAGCACTGACAACTACATTTCGGCTAATGCCAGTTTTTTCAACACATTCTCATTGTCGGGAAATCTTTCAATCAGCCCCGATGTCATCTTGAATATGATCGAGGAGCGCACCGGAATGCGCCCCGACGGCACCGTGGGCCCCTACATCGCTTCACAGCCACAGAACACCTATCAGCGGCAATGGTATATTTCGGGGCGTATTTACCGCAAAATAAAAAATGTGCGCCCGTCTTTGAGTCTTGCTTGGACTGACAATTACGCTTCTTATAAGGATTTCCGCCATCACAGGAACGGATGTATCGTCAACGCCATGGTGGTCTACTACCCCACAAATGATCTTAATATAGCTTTTATGTATTACTATAACGCTTCTCCATCAGTACAGCCCCAGTCCTACGGCAAAAACAAGAACGACAACATGAGGCTGTTCGTGTCAAAATCATGGCTGAAAGGCGATCTGAGGGTTATGGTTGACTACCGCCTGCCGGTGCATTTCTTCACATGTAGCAGTGAGTCATGGACTGAAACACCGGCTTATATAAACTACTCCCACTCAAATCCTGAACATTATAGCACTAACCAGTTCCAGATCAGCATTATGTACCGTATTACAGGAGGAAAGTCAGTAAGACAATACAAACGTACACTTTTCGGAGGAAATTAAAGCATACTCATCCACAATGAAGAAGAATAGGATAAAGATAAGCCGTCAGCTTGAAGCAAATGACTGCGGACCGGCATGTCTGCACATGATAGCGGGGTATTTCGGGCGGAAATGCACCCTCGACGAGATAAAGGCATCGTGCGAGATGACACGGTTGGGCATATCGATGCGCGACATCAAAAACTGCGCAAAGCTCATAGGACTTGAAACCTTCATTGTGAGGATAACGCCCTCCGAACTTCGGCGGATGCCATGCCCGGCAATACTATACTTCCGCCACGGGCACTTTGTGGTGCTTGACAAGATAAAAGAGACACCCCGGGGCACGACTTACCGCATCATCGACCCGGAATATGGCAGAATGAAAATGACGGAGGAGGGAATGGATAACAATCTATTCTCAGGTAACCTCGGACTTGCCGCCCTATTTGCCGAAAAAGAGGACTACAGCGGAGTGCCTGAACTGACTCCGCCCATCGAAAAGAAAGGACAACTGAAAGGCGCTTTGATGAAGATATTCCGTCCGTTCACAAAGAAATTTGCAGTAATAACTCTGCTGTCACTGGTAACGCTTGCCGCCAACTGGGCTATGCCGCTGCTGCTTAAAACGACAATCGACGACGGAATCATGAATAAGGACATAGGGATAGTGTGGCTGATGCTTATAGCGCAGCTTGCTTTCTTCATCGGCTTTACGGTGGCTAACACCGTGTCAAGCTTCGTGTCGACAAAAACCGGGCTTAAAATAAGCATCAAGTTCATAGCCAACTACTTCGACAAGATAATCAGGCTTCCGATAGCATTCTTCGACTCAGGACTCAGAACTGACCTTATCCGCAAGCTCGGCGACCTGTCAAGGATACAGTCGTTTGCTACCGGCAATCTCCTGTCGATAGCGTTGGCATGTCTTAATTTCGTGGTGTTCTCGTGCCTGCTTCTGTACTACAATCCACGCATATTCCTGATATTCATGGGATTCTCGACACTGTCCTACATCTACAACCACTACTTTGTGAAGAAAAGAAAGTATCTGGACTATGCAAGCTTCTCGGTGGAGTCGGAACGCAGTAACCTCATCCACGAGATGGTCACCGGAATGCATGAGATAAAACTGAACAATGCACAGAATGCACGCATAAAACAATGGGAGAAACTGGAAGATAAATCCAACCGGCTGAGAATAAGGCAACTCTACCTTGACAACTTCATCACTAACGGTTCAGGGCTTTTCGGCAGGCTCCGGGATATTACCCTCACGGGATTGTGCGCATTTCTTGTAATAAACGATGATATGTCCATGGGCGTGATGATGATGGTGAGCTTTCTTCTGGGACAGCTTGCATCGCCCATAAACACACTGATCGAATTTACAAAAAGTTTTCAGGATGTTAGGCTTTCCTATAACCGTCTTGAAANNTGAACATCCCGAAGAACAATGCTCAGGAACCGACACTCCGGTTCAATACGGTGACATAACTATCCAAAACGCTTACTTCCGCTACAAAGGAAGTTCCAACCCTTACGTGCTTGAGGATGTGTCCATAAATATACCTAAAGGCAAGATTACAGCCATCGTGGGACCCAGTGGCAACGGAAAAACCACCTTGCTCAAGCTGTTGCTCGGATTCTATTATCCTAATAAGGGTGACATACTTGTGGGGGGCAAACGCCTTGACTGCATCGACCTTGACAAGTGGCGCGAACATTGCGGAGTGGTGATGCAGGACGGCAAGATATTCAGCGGAACCGTGGCTGAGAACATTGCCTTCTCCGACGAAAAACCCGACGAGAAAAAATTGCTGTACGCATGTAAAGTGGCTTGCATAATGGACAAGATAGAGCAGTTGCCAATGGGGTTCAACACTCGCATAGGAGAAACGGGAATAGAACTCAGCGGCGGCGAAAAACAAAGAATACTTATAGCACGAGCCGTGTACAAGAATCCTGATTACATATTCTTCGATGAAGCCACGTCATCGCTGGATGCAATAACAGAACGTGCCATAATGAAAAACCTGTTTGACTTCTATGAGGGACGCACGGTGGTGATAATAGCCCACCGATTGAGCACAATAAAGAATGCCCACAACATAGTGTTCATGGACAAGGGATGTGCTATAGAACAGGGAACCCACGAGGAGCTTGTGAGAATGAAAGGCAAATACCGGACATTGGTGGGAAATCAACTGGAGCTTGAAACCGCATAATGACGCGCTGATGGAGAAGTACGACTTACTGATTGTGGGAGCCGGATTGACCGGAGCAACTGTAGCCCGACTTGTCGCCGACACGGGTAAGAAAGTACTCGTGCTGGAACGCCGTGACCGCATAGGAGGGAACTGCCGTGATGAAATGATGGAAGGGATCAACGTGCATCTTCACGGACCACATATATTCCACACTTCCGACTTAGAAGTGTGGAATTTCGTCAACAGGTTTGCCGAATTCAATCATTTCCGTTATTGTCCATTGGCTAAATTCGGGGACCGATTCTATAATCTGCCGTTCAATATGCACACTTTTTATCAACTTTACGGCGCAATGACACCATCCGAGGCGCGTAAAACTCTCTACAATGAGAAATGTGACACGCCGCATCCCGAAAATCTCGAAGAAAAGGCTATCTCACTTGTAGGGAAAAGATTATATGACACGCTCATAAAAGGCTATACCGAAAAACAATGGGGACGAAGTTGCCGGGAACTGTCGCCCGACATCATCACTCGATTACCGGTCCGATTCACTTACGACAACAATTATTTCAACGACCCATATCAAGGCATCCCTAAAGAAGGTTATTCCACCATGATAAACCGTATGCTTGATGGAATAGAGGTCAGAACCGACGTGGATTTTCTGAAAGAAAGGGCACAATGGACATCTGCCGCCGACAAAATACTGTACACCGGAGCCATTGATGAGTTTTTTGACTACAAATATGGTACATTGGACTACCGTAGTCTACGATGGGAACACACTTTATACGAATGTCCCGACAAACAGGGGATAGCTGTGATTAACCACACTGATGCCTCTGTCCCATATACCCGAACTATCGAACATAAGCACTTCGATTTCGGACAGCAGCCTGTGACAATTGTGTCGAAAGAATTTCCTGAGGAATGGAGCCGTGACAAAGATCCTTATTATCCGGTAAACAATGCCCGAAACCGACAGATATATGAGCGATACCGTGATTTTGGAAAAGCAATATGCCCGGAAGTGATTTTTTGTGGGAGAATGGGACTTTACCGTTATCTCGACATGGACAAAAGCATCGCCGAATCGTTCATAATAGCTCGGAAACTGTTTAAAATATCGTAGTTCAT